>CAJFUU010000078.1 GCA_904420265.1 uncultured Clostridia bacterium | reverse complement strand
CGGGATGGCCGGGGGTTTTGGAGCCGAACTGACGGAAGGACTTGAGGTCGTCAATCGTCAGGCCGTAGCCGAACAGGTGCAGAAGCGAGTACATCAGCATGGAACCGTGGCCGGAAGAAAGCACGAAGCGGTCGCGGTTGACAAACTTGGGATTGGCGGGGTTGTGGGTCATCGCCCGGCCCCACACGGCGTAGGCCATGGCGGCCGCGCCCATCGGCATGCCGGGATGGCCGGACTTGGCCTTCTGCACGGCCTCGGCGCTGAGAATGCGGATGGCGTTGACGACCATCTGTTCCTTGTTCATGACGAGCATCTCCTTTATCTGTGTCGTTCTGGTACGGGAAACTTCTGTGGTGTCTCTATTGTATCATATCCGCGGCGGTTTGGGCGGAATTTTAAAAAATCTTCGCAAGAATTTACGTTCCTTCACCCGCGAGCGCATTGCGCAGGGGCGCAAGGTCTATCTCCTCGCAGTCCGCCAACAGCGCGCCCAGCTTTTCAAGCATCCACTTTACGCCGCCGGGCACGTCGCTTTCCAGGTTGAGGGCCATCACCGGATCATGTACGCTCAGGCGCAACTGAAACCAGGCGCTTTCCACTTCGCCGCCGAAGTCAAAGAGTATGCGCACGCCCTCGCGGTTGTCCGGCGCCAGGCGCCAGGAGGGATCGTCGAGCGTATGGGAAAGAATGGTTTCAATGACGTCCTGCGCGGCGGCGCGCGCGTCGCCGGCCAGTATGTCCAAACGCACTTCCAGAGACTCCACCGGCTCCTGCAAACCGTCCAACAAGGTGTAAAGCGTCTTGCCTTCGCGCTTTAAATCCATGGCCTCGCAGATGAGCATGGTCACAAGATACATGCCGTCGTCGAGAAAATGGTTGTCGCGGAAGGCGGCATGGCCGCTGGTTTCGATGGCCAGCGGGCAGTCAATGCCCTCGCCGTTGAGGCGAATGGCCTCGTCGATGACCGAGCGGTAGCCGCGCTTGAAGCGGTAGTGCGTGCCGCCCCATTCGGAAATAAAGCGCGTAAGGCCGGTGCTGGTTACGGAATCGGTGACGATGGTCAGCCCCGGCGTTTTGGAAAGGAGCATCGCCGCCGTCAGGGCGATGAGGCGGTTTTTGTTGACAAAGCGGCCGTCGCTCAACACGATGGCGGCGCGGTCGCAATCCGCGTCGAACATCACGCCCAGGTCGGCCTCGTTTTTGACCACAGCTTTGGAAAGGGCGCGCATGGCCTCCGGACTTTCCGGGTTCGGGGCATGGTTGGGAAAGGCGCCGTCAGGCTTTAAGAACTGGCTGCCCTCCACCCAGGCGCCGAGGCTTTCCAGAAAGTCCGCGTAAAAGCCGCCGGAGCCGTTGCCCGCGTCCACCACCACATGCAACCCCAGCAGGGGCTTGGGGGCGTCGTCGTCCAGGCGGCGCTGCACCAATGCGCGCAGCGACCGCCGGTAGGCGGAAAGCGCGTCGTGAGGCGCCACCAGGCGCACCGGCACGCGCGCGGCCGCGGCCGCGTCAATCAGCGCGTCCACATCCTCGCCGCGCAGCCCGCCTTCGCGGGTGTGGAATTTGAAACCGTTGATGCGGGGCGGCAGATGGCTGGCGGTGATCATGACCGCGCCGTCGGCGCCGCCGTCCGCATCCAGCGTGGTGGAAAACACAGCCGGGGTCGTGGAAAGGCCGCAGTCGAGCACGTCGCTGTCCGCGGCGGTAAGGCCGGCGATCAGCGCGGTTTTGAGGCGGGGGCCGGAGGCGCGCGGATCGTGCCCCACGGCGATGGTCAGGCGGTCGGGTGTGGTGTTTTCTTGCGCGGCCAGCCATACGGCGAAGGCGTAGCCGAGCTTTTTGGCAAATTCGTCGGTCAGAAGGGCTTCGTCGCCGCGGATGGAGCTGCCGCTTTTCAGCCGTGGCCATGTACAGGGGTCGGAAGTCATAACTGCCTCCTTTTATCGAAATAAATTTCCTGAATCGCCTTGCATTCTTCGCGGGGAAGCGGGTCTTCGCCGCCGTGGAACTGGGAAAGCGTGAGCACCTTGGCGATGGATTCCACGCCTTCCAGCCGGTAGGCGGCGACGATGGCGCTGGGGCCGGCGGCCACCAGGCCGTGGTTGGCCAGGAGAAATACGTCGTGCGTTTTGAGCACGTTGGGAATGTCGGCGTTGACCGCCTCGGTGCCCGGCCGGCCGTAGCGGCAGATGGGAATGCGGTCGTAAAGCACGCGCATTTCCGCATAGGCACGCGTTTCAATGGGCTTGCCGGCCACGGCGTAGGCGGTGGCAAACGGCGGATGGGCATGCGCCACGCCCATGATGTCGGGGCGGTTTTTGTAAACGCACAGGTGCATTTTTGTTTCGCTGGAGGGCACGCGGCCGTTCCTGGCGGAAAGCGTCTGGCCGGTGGCGATGTCCACTTCCACCAGGTCGTCCACCTCCAGCTCTTCCTTGCACACGGCCGAGGGCGTGACCAATACGGAACTTCCCAGCCGCACGGATACGTTTCCTTCATAGGCGTTGACCAGGAAGCGGCTGTAAAGCAGCTTCGCGGCCTTGAGGCAGTCCTGCGCCTTTTGCATGCGGTCGTTCATTGAAAATCCTCCTCCTCGGGCGCACAGGAACGCACGTAGTTGTACAGCGGCGCCAACCGCGTAAACCCTGCGCCGATTTCCTCCGCCAGCGCGGAGGACCTGGCGCAGGAGAAAGGCAGGGCCTTTTCCAGATAGAAACTCTTGCGCACATACCAGGGACGCAGAATTTCGGGAACTTCCTCCGGTACGCTCAGGCGCTTATAGGCCTCCCCGTACAGCTTGAATTCATCCGCCTGCTTTTTCCAGATGGCCGCCGGTTCGGCGGGGGAGAGACGCATGTGCCGCCGCAGGGCGTTCATCAGCGGGCGGTTGGAGGCGTAAAAGCCCAAGCCGAAATACGCGCCGTCCGCGTCGATTTCCACGTAAAACCCGGGCGTTTTGCCCTTTTCTTCCTCCGGACGGCGAAAAGCGATCCACACATGGTCGCGGTAGGGCGACTTATCGCGCGAAAAGCGCGTATCGCGGTTGATGCGCGAAAGGGCGCGGTGGGGGCGGGTTTCCATGCCGGGGTCGATGGTTTCCACAACCCGGCCCAGCGCTTCGGCCAGCGCCAGGCTGGGCGTGCGCACATCGCGCAGGTACCAGTCGCGGTTGCTCTGAAAAAATTCGCGATTGTTGTTGAAGCGAAGGGCCATGAAAAAGGCGCGGGTATCTTCGCTGTAGCCCTGAAAGTTCATGTCTGGCCGTCCTTTTCCTTTTCGTTTTTCTTGCGCGCGGCGCGCTTGACGGGAACGAAGCGGTTGGTCTTGCCCAATTCTTCCTGGCGCTGGCGGCGCTGCTGGGCCAGTTTTTCCCGGCGCTGGCGGCGCTGTTTGCGCGAAGTGAGGAACAGCGCCACCGCCAGGGCGATGAGCACTGCGCCCGCCCCGATCAGCAAAAACCAGAAGGAGGAATTTTCCCGCAGTTTGACCGATTCGCCGGAGTAGGGCGCGGCCTGTTCTTCGCGTTCCAGCACCTGCCCGGCGGCGTCGATTTCCACGCGCGCCGGATCGCTTTGTACAGTGTGCGTTTCGCCGGCGGCGTCGGTATAAGTCAGGGAAAACGCCAGGTCGATATCCTGCGATACGGGCACGTACACGCGCCGGTAGGTGGTATAATCGCCGGCAACAAGGGCGAATTCGTGCAGCGTTTCGCCCGTGATGGTTTCGCTCAGCACGGCCGCGCGCGCGTCGGAAGCGCCGCTGTTGACGATGTAGATGTCCACAGGCGCGTCGCCGGCGGAGGCGATTTGCGGATAGACAACCTCGGCGTAGAGAGCCAGATCCGCGTCGCTTGCCGCGGGCAGGGCGCGCAGGGACACCGGTTCAGTCAGGGCTTCCACCGTAGCGCCCGAGGGCGAAAGCGCGCGCACGCGCATTTGATACACCGCGTCGCCGCGCACGGGATATTCGCAGGTAAACGTGAGCGTTTGCGAACCGGCGTGCATGGTCAGGGCGTCGGCAATGAGGCCGCCATAGCTTTCATCGAAGATGGAAACGTCGTAAAAGTCCACGTTGCCCAGGCTCATGACCGTCAGCGTTGCGGTGACCGTTTCGCCCACGCGCGCGGTTTCCCGGTCCAGCGTGAGCGTAGCGGTAAGCTGTTCGTCCGCCAGGAGGATGCGCGCTTCATCCAGGCGCACTTCGTATTCGCGGCCGTCCTCCGCGGGCACGGTGTAGCGCAGCCGGGGCGCGGAAACGGTGACTTCCTCGATGGTGACCTTGCTGAAGAACAGACGCGAAGCGCCCACCTCCAGCACGTCGGCGCGGCCCGAATACTCGCCTGGCGCGTCGTCCACGCGCAAGTCGGCAATGGGCACGTTGCCCGTGTTGCGCACGCGGTAGGTAATGGTCACCACGTCGCCCGGACGGGCATAGGTGCCGGTAAACTGGCGGGTGAATTCCACGCCCGGCTGGGCGATGGCGCGCTGGATGGGGCAATCCACAGTGTAGTTGACCGTATCGCGGCTGCCGGCCACGCCATCGTGTGAGAAGGTATAGGAAATGCGCCCGCTTTCCAACTCTTCTTCCGTAACTTCATGTACGCGGCTGAACACGCGGCTGTCGCCGGCGTCGATTTGGCCCAGCGGCTCGGTGCTCAGGCCGTCGGAGGAAGAAATATAGACGTTTTCCGCGTCGTATTGCGAACTGTTGGTGAGGGTGAACGAGAGCGTAACTTCCCCCGGCTCCACCAATTCCGCAGGGGAGGCGGAAAAGCTGATGTCCAGTATGTGGAGCAGCGGAGGTTGCGTGGCCCCGCTTTCGGACACAGCAAAGCCCCCCGCGCACAAAAACGCGAAGGCAATGGCTGCGAACAGCGCCGCAAACCTGCGCATGAGGGGGCATACCTCCTTTTTCAAAGCGCAGAAATATACGCTTTTCTGCGCGGAAAGAGAGCGGACCGGGCCGCAAGCCCGGAAGGGCGTCAAGAAAGCCTGCAAACGCAAAAGTTGCCCTGACAAGACGGGAAACAGAAGCAATATATGCTTTCCAGGGCGAATTTGCCAAACCTCGTGGGAATGTCAAATTCAGTAGTTGCAAGGCGGCCAACTTCGCCAGACGGCGAGGTTTTCCCGTCAGCTGCGCTGGCGGCCGGCGGTTGCTTCCGCCCGTTTTGCGGGCGATTGCATCGCGCTGGCGGCCTGCTGACCTTGTGACCGGGCCGCAGCCCGGAAACGCGCCGCCGGCGGCCTTGCGCCTGTTCCGGAGGGGCGCAAAGCGTTATCCACTCTCTATTATTCACATACCGCGCCGGTCTGTCAAGCCTTCTTTACGGTATAGGTCTCGCCAAAGGTTTCCACCGTAGCGGTTTTGATTTTCTGTTCCCTGACGGGGCGATCCTGCGCGCCGGTTTCCGTTTCGGCGATCGCGTCTACGGCGTCCATGCCCTCAATCACCTTGCCAAAGGCGGCGTACTGGCCGTCCAGGTGCGGCGCGTCCGCATGCATGATGAAAAATTGGCTGCCGGCGGAGTCCGGGTGCATGGAACGGGCCATGGACAAAACGCCACGGGTATGCTTCAAATCGTTTTTGACGCCGTTGAAGGCAAACTCGCCCTTGATGCGCCAGCCGGGGCCGCCCATGCCGGTGCCGGTGGGGTCGCCGCCCTGAATCATAAAGCCGGGAATAACGCGGTGGAAGATCAAGCCGTTGTAAAAACCGCTTTCCACCAGATGGACGAAGTTGGCCACGGTGTTGGGGGCGATTTCCGGGTACAGTTCGGCTTTGATGACCGAGCCGTTTTCCAGAGTAAAGGTGACGATGGGATTTTTCATGGTTCATGCTCCTTCCGTTGGGGCGGTCGTGGGGGATTCCTCGCCGTCGCCGACCTTGACGACGGAGAAGGAATAGCCGTGCGTGTCCACCCGGATGGTATCTATTTTCGTTACCACCAGGGGCCTGTAATTGGAATCGACCTGTACGGCGGCGACGCTGTCCAGCGTGGCGAGGCTTTCCTCATCCATCAGTTTTCCGAAGGCGGCATAGCGGCCGTCGTATTCGGGGAAACTGCCCTGCATGATGAAAAACTGGCTGCCGGCAGAGTCGTAATCCTCCGTACGGCACATGGAGAGAACGCCGCGCGTGTGCGAAAGCGTATTCTGCTCAAATCCGTTCTCGGCAAACTCGCCGCGGATGGCGTAGCCCGGGCCGCCGGTGCCGTCGTTCAAGGGATCGCCAGTTTGGACAAACGCGCCGGTTACCACCCGGAAAAACTCCAGGCCGTCGTAAAAGCCAGAGTTGGCCAGGTCGATGAAATTGGCAACGGTGTTGGGCGCCTGGGTGAGGTACAGTTCCGCGCGCATGACGCTGCCGTTGCTCAGCGTGATGGTAGCCACGGGATTGGGGACGTCCGCGTAGGGATCGGCCTGCTCTTCCTCGCGACCGCAACCAGTCAGGAAAAGCAGAAGCAAAAGCAGCAATGCTGCCGCAAACCTTTTCATGCCCAACCTCCCTTGTAAGAATTGCTGAAATGGCGGCGGATGGCCGCTCAGGGACTTGCCGGACGGCGGGCGAATGCCGCGTCCGCCTGCAGAAAACGCCAAATGCCGGCGGTCACATTTCCTTTGCCGCGCAGTATGCTTTGGGAACGCCACGCCCGCAGGAAGCGCAACACCGCTTGCGCGACCACGCCTGAATCGCCGAGGCGCGGCCATGCCTGAAGAAGCGCCAAGAGGGTGCGGCGGCCAGTGGTGAAGCGTGAAACATCCCCACTGGGGTGAGGCGTGCTTCTGGAAACCGCATCTGCGGGAAACACAGCGCCTATGCAGCTACGCCTGAATCGCCAAGGCATGGCGGCCGATGATGGAGCGCATAGCCGTCTCCGTTACCGGTGCGTAGCGCGCTTTTGAAAACGCCGCGCTGGGGAATGCAGCATCGCCTGCGCAGTTATCCCCAAAGAACCGTCAGGGCGTGGCAACCGGCAATTCGCCGCTCCTGTTGCCGGGGATAAAGTGCGTTTTCGAAGGCACCTCGCGCATAAGGAAACACATTACCCGCGCGGTCACGCCTGAACCGCCAAGGTGCGGCCATACCTGAAAAAGCGCCACGAGGGTGCGGCGGCCAGCGGTGGAACGTGAGGCATCCCAGCCGGGGAGGGCACGCTTTGGAAACAGCGCCCGTGGGAGACTAGCACTTATACGGTCATGCCCGAACCGACGAAGGCGGTAGCCAGCGAAGGAGCGTGAAACATCCCAACTTGGGCGAGACGCGTTTTTGGAAACCGCGTCCGCGAGAAACGCAGCGCCACCTATACAGTCACGCCCGAAGAACCGCTAAGGCGCGGTAGCCAGCGATGTAGCGTGAAACATCCCAACTTGGGCG
>CAJFUU010000077.1 GCA_904420265.1 uncultured Clostridia bacterium | reverse complement strand
GATCTCGTCATAGCGCATGGCCGCCGCCTTGCCCTGCTGGGACAGCGCCATCGTGATCGCAGCCGTCAGAGTCGTCTTGCCGTGGTCAACGTGGCCGATCGTGCCGATGTTTACATGCGGCTTCGTGCGCTCAAATTTTGCCTTCGCCATGGTTCTTTTCTCCTCCTAAAATGTTGTCAGGTCTTATGGGCGTATGGAGCGGGTGATGGGAATCGAACCCACGTGATCAGCTTGGGAAGCTGGAGCTCTGCCATTGAGCTACACCCGCGCGTTTCCCGCCGTCATACGAAGTGTATTGTACTTTAGTTTTGCCCTTTTGTCAACAGCTTAATATTAAATTTTCCCATCCTCACTTCTTTTCCAGATATTTTAGAAGTTTTCGTTTGATGCGCTGCAGGGCGTTGTCCACGCTTTTGACATGCCTGCCCATGGCCGCGGAGATTTCCACATAGCTTTTGCCCTCCATATACAGCGCCAAGACCTGCTTTTCCAAATCCGAAAGCATCTCGCCGATGCGCCCTTCGATGAAGGAAAGGTCCTCGCGGTCAATGAGCATGGCCTCGGGGTCGGAGGGCACGTCCTCGCTGATGACGTCCAAAAGCGTGCGGTCGCTTTCCTCGTCGTAGATGGGCTTATTCAGCGACACATAGCTGTTTAAGGGAATGTGCTTCTGGCGCGTGGCGGTTTTAATGGCGGTGATGATCTGGCGCGTAACGCAAAGTTCTGCAAAAGCCCGGAACGAGGTCAGTTTTTCGGGCTTAAAATCGCGAATGGCCTTGTACAGGCCGATCATGCCCTCCTGTACGATGTCTTCGTGGTCCGCGCCGATGAGGAAATAGCTGCGCGCCTTGGTGCGCACAAAGTTTTTGTACTTGTTGAGCAAATGCTCCAGCGCCGCGCCGTCGCCGCTCTGGGCAAGGGCTACGGCTTCCTCATCCGGCATGTTTTCAAATCTCTCGTAATACATCAAGGTTTTTTGTCCTCCTGATGCTGTTCTCCGCGGCGCATGGCTTCCAGTCTGCGCGCCACGTCTTCGGGCAGGCGCTCAAGAATTGTCGTGCGCGTGCGGGGCGCCAGGCGGATACGTTCCCGCCCGGCATGCTCCACCTGCCCCATCTCCACGAGCAGTTCCCGCGCCGAAAGCCGCGTGGCGTGGCGGCCGAGGACGACCATCTGCTCCACCAAATCGCTGGTGGCCACGCGCACCTCAATGCGGCCAAGTTCCGCGTCGCGCGCATAATGGTCGCACAGGCGCTCGATATAGTTATCCGCCGTCTCATTTTTCTGGGTGTAAACCACGCACAACGGGCCCATATGCTCCTCGGTGCGCGATGTGCGGTCGCCCAGATAAGCGTCGTATACCAAAACGACCTTCTGCCCGGAAAAGCCGGCGTAATCCATCAGCCGCGCGGCCAGGGCGTCCCGCGCGTCGCTGAGGGTGCCGGCATCCATGCCCTGGGCGCTCTTCCAGGCGTTGAGCACATTATAGCCGTCTACAATCAGCACGCGCCGCTTCTTCATTGCCCGCCTCCGCGCGCGCGCACCACCTGATAAAGCAGCACGCCCGCCGCCACCGAGGCGTTGAGCGAAGAAATCTGCCCGAGCATCGGAAGCGTTACGCGGCGGTCGCACAGGGAAAGCGTCAGGCGGGATATGCCCTCGCCTTCGGAGCCGATGACCAACGCCAGCGGCCCGGTCAGATCCGCCGTGAGCGCGTTTTCGCCCTCCAGCGCCGCCGCTACCACCCACAGCCCTGCCTGCTTGAGTTCTTCCAAAACGCGGTTTACGTTCTTCACGCGCGCCACGCGCATGTGCGCAAGCGCCCCTGCCGCCGCCTTTTCGCAGGCCGGCGTCAGCCCTGCGGCGCGGCGTTCAGGGATGATCACCCCATGCGCGCCCGCGCATTCCGCCGTGCGGATGATGGCGCCGAGGTTGTGCGGATCCGTCACCTGATCCAGCACGACGACCAACGGCTCCTCGCCCTTTTCGCGCGCATAGGCAAGGATTTCTTCAACGCTGGAATAAGCCCGCGCCGAGCGGAAAGCCAAAAGTCCCTGATGGGCGGGATAAATTTGATCCAGCCGGTAACGCTCTACATACTGCACCACCACGCCCGTTTCCCGGGCCATGCGCGCAATGTCCCGCGCCGCGCCGGAGAGGTCGCCCTCGGCAACCAACAGCTTTTCCAGCGGCACGCCGCTTTTGAGCGCCTCGCGGATGGGATTGCGGCCCACAAGCAGGTTTTCCGGGGCGCCGCCTTCCTCTCCTTCGTCAGGGCGCGGCGTGAAAGCGTGGGTCCGCGGCGGACGTTCCGCACGCGGCGGACGTTCCGCACGCGGCGGACGTTCCGCACGGGGGGCATGTTCCTGCGGCGCGCGAAAGCCGGACGGACCTCCCCCGCCGGGGCGTCCCGGCAGCGTCTGCGCCGGGGCATGCTCCGCGTATTTGCCGGGTATCGTGCGTGCCTGCGCGCGCTCGCCGGGACGAATGGGCAGCGTCTGCGCCGGGGCGTCCGCATGCTCTGCCGGGGGAATGTTGTACGTCCTGCGCGCGGGGCGCGGCGGGTTTTTGCCGCGCCGGTTGGGGTCGCGGCGGTCGTCATGCTTCATGGTTTTCCTCCAGTGCCAAGGCAAGTATTTCCTCCATGCGCGCATTTTGCCCCGTGACAAACAGGTAGCCGATCAGGGCTTCCAGCGCGGTGGCGCGGTGGTATTCGGCGGCGTCGGCGTTTCTGGGGGGCGTCTGATGGGCGTTGCGGGCGCGGCGGGCCACGTCGCGCTCGCGTTCGGTGAGGCTGCCCTCCACGCGGGCAAAAGCCTGCGCCTGCGCGTGCGAGCATACCTGGGATACCGCGGCGCGGTGCATGGCGCGCACATGCCCGCCCTCGCGCACGAGGCGGGCGCGCACATACAAATCATAAACCGAATCGCCCAGATACGCCAGTTCCAGCGAACCGGGCAGCGCGCCCGGTTCAAAGTCAAACGCCTTCATCGCCTAGTTTCCCACCACTTGCAGATATTTTGCGTAGGCCGCGTCCCAGGCGGCCACATCTTCGGGATAAAAGCGCTTGGTGGGGAAGGAATTTTCCACCACGCGGCGCAATTCGCCCACGTTTTTCACCGCGCCCACGCCCATGGCCTGTACCAGAAGGTTGCCAATCACGGTGCCCTCGTCCGGGCCGGCGATCACGGGGCGGTGGATGGCGTCGGCGGTGAACTGGTTGAGCATCTCGTTTTTGCTGCCGCCGCCGACGATATGCAAAACCTTCACGCTCTTTTTAAGCATATCCTGTTCCAGGCGCTCGATGGCCCAACGATACTTGAGCGCCAGGCTTTCATAAACGACGCGGGCAATTTCGCCGCGGGACGCGGGCACGCGCTGGTTCGTTTTGCGACAGTATTCCTGAATGCGCGCCGGCATGTCGTTTGGGGCCAGGAAGCAGGGATCGTCCACGTCGATAAAAGCAATGAACGGCTCGGCCGTTTCCGCCATCTCCACAATCCGGGAAAAACTCACCGCATCGGCGCGGCGGTCCCATTCGCGCTTGCACTCCTGAATAATCCACAGGCCCATGATGTTCTTCAGCAGGCGGATGGCGCCGTCGATGCCGCCCTCGTTGGTGTAATTGGCGTTCATCACTCCCGGTTCGCACAGGGGCGTGCGGATTTCCGCGCCCAGCAGCGACCAGGTGCCGGAGCTGATATAGGCAAAATCCGGATCGGCCACGGGAATGGCGGCCACGGCACTGGCCGTGTCGTGCGAAGTGGCGGCGATGACGGGGATTTCCGCCACGCCGCACTCCCGGGCAATTTGCGCAAGCAATGTGCCGCGCACCGAGCCGGTGGGCTGTATGGGCGTAAAGATGCGCCGCGGCAGGCCAAAGCGGTCGATCAGTTCGAAATCCCAGTCGCGCGTGAAGGGGTTGATCAACTGCGTGGTGGTGGCAATGGTATACTCCGTGCCCATCTTGCCGGTGAGCAGGTAGGCCAGCAAATCCGGCATCAGCAGCAGCTTGTCCGCCGCTTCCAACGTGGGATCGCCCTCCAGCTTCATGGCGTAAAGCTGATAAAGCGTATTGTACTGCGTAAAGCCGACGCCCGTGTGGTGAAAGAGTTCTTCCTTGGGCATGATCTCAAAGGCCTTGTCCATCACGCCGTCTGTGCGCGCGTCCCGGTAATGCACCGGCAGGCCCAGCAAATGGCCGTTTTTGTCAATCAGGCCAAAGTCCACGCCCCAGGTGTCGATCCCAATGGCGTCCACCTGCACATCCTTCCTGGAAACCTTGTTCAGCGCCTGCTTCATTTCGAAAAACAGCCGGGGCACATCCCAGCAAAAGCGGCCGGCCAGTTCCACCGGCTCGTTGAGGAAGCGGTGCACCTCTTGCATTTCCAGGCGCTCGCCGTCAAAGCGGCCCAACATCGCCCGGCCGCTGGAAGCGCCGATGTCAAACCCCAGGAAATTGCGAACCTGCTTCATGCTTCATCCTCTCCCTTGGCGCATTATTTTCTGACATAAGTATACCAGATGTTGAGGGGATTTCACAAGTTCCCCGACAAAAAAACCCAAAGTCTGTATGAAATTCATAATTGTGTCCGTATATACAATGCATGAAATCCCCGTTCATCCACACTTTCCACAGGGTTTTCCACAACTTTGGGGCCTGAAACCCCCCATGGGGCGGGGTTTTCCACCGTTATTCAGTCCCGGAGGCCGTGAATTGTCATATGTTTTCCACAGACCATTGTCTTTTTTTGTCTTTCAAATGCAAAATTTAGTCTGTTTTAAGATATTTTTGCGACTTTCTCGGCCATATTTTTGTCTAATTCGCAGATTTTCACCCTTTTCCCACCCTTCGGCACCTTGATGTGAACCAAAAACTTGTTACAATATATGCAGTATATTTTACAAATGTATTGCATTTTCAGATATTCGTTTTATTCATTTTGCGCTTGCAACATAAAACAGACCGCCGTTTTATGAAAACATGCAAAATACCCGCGCCGAAAGCGGGCGCGGGCTCAGGAAAACATGCGCAGGGAAGGCAGAGCGTTTAAGTCCAGCGCGGCCGTTTCGCCGCGCATCAGGCGGTAAAAGGCTGCGGAGCCGATCATGGCCGCATTGTCCGTACACAGGGCCACAGGCGGCAGAAACACGCGCAGGCCGGCCTGCTCCCCCCTGCGAACCAGTTCGCGCCGCAAAAGCCTGTTGGCGGCTACGCCGCCCGCCGCAGCCAAGGCCGTCGCGCCAGCCTCCACAGCCGCGGCCACACTCTTTCCCACCAGCGCGTCCACCACGGCGCGGCGGAAACTGGCGGCAAAATCGGCGGCGGCAATCTCTTCGCCCTGTTGGCGAAGATTGTGCGCCTGGTTGATGACGGCGGTTTTGAGTCCGCTGAAGGAAAAATCGTATTTCCCCGGCGTATGCGGGTGAGGAAAGCGATAGCGGTTTTCGTCCCCCTCTTCGGCCAGCTTGTCCAGCAACGGTCCGCCGGGATAAGGAATATCCAGCACGCGGGCCACCTTGTCAAAGGCCTCGCCTGCAGCGTCGTCCAACGTCTGACCCAACAGGCGGTATTCGCCGTAGCGCTCCACCAGCACGATATGGCTGTGCCCGCCGGAGGCCACCAGGCAGGCAAAGGGCGGCTCCAATTCCGGGTGGGCCAGGTAGTTGGCGCTCACGTGCCCCTCAATGTGGTTGACGGCCACCAGCGGCAAATCGCGCGCGTAGGCCAGCGCCTTGGCGTAGCTCACGCCGGTGAGCAGCGCTCCCACCAGCCCCGGACCGCAGGTGACGGCCACGGCGTCGATGCCGGCGAGGGTCATGCCCGCCTCGTTCAGCGCCGCGTCCAAAAGCGGGTCCAGCGCCTCCACGTGCATGCGCGAGGCGATTTCCGGCACCACGCCGCCAAACACGGCGTGGCGGTCGATTTGCGACAGTATCTGATTGGCGAGCACTTCCCGCCCGTCGCGCACAACGGCCACGGCCGTTTCATCGCAACTGGATTCAAAGGCCAATATGGTGGCGCTGCGCGCGGCGCGCAGCCTTTCCACGCGGTCGCTCATATAAATTTCCTCCCGAATTTAACGCCAAAGATACCCAGCGGCACCGCCGCCATATACGCCAGGGCGCGTGCGGCAATCGTGCCGGCAAAGTCGGCAAAGAACTGCTCGGGCAGCAGGCGCAAAAGCATGTCCGTTTCCGGGTCGAGCAGCCAGAGATCATTGGTAAAAAGCACCTCGTGGAAGAAGGTGAACGCCGAAGAAAAATCGACCGCCGCCCAGACCGCAAAGGCCCCCAGCGGCACAAGCAGCGCGCCCAGGCCGGTCAAACACATGGCCAGCAAACGCCTGCCCCGCGAAAGCCAGAGTCCCGCGGCCAGCAGCGCGGCCGCCGCAACCAGCAGCACGTTGCGCACCGTGCGCGCCAGGTCAAACAGCGCCAACACGTCCCGCATATGCGCAAGTTCCCGCTCGTTGAAGGGCGAATCGTCCAGCGCCGCCCCGTCGCCGGAAAGATAATCTGCCAGCATGCCGTCGAGCCGCTCCATTTCCTCCTGCGAAATGCCCGCCGCCTCCGGCAAGCCGTTTGCCTCCTGCAGCTCGCGGTAGATGCCCGCGTTGGTGCCGCAGGTTTCCACCACGGTCAAAAGCAACATGGCAAACAGGCAGAAAAAGCCCAGCGCCGTAAGCGCCATTCCCCATTTTTTCATGCATTGTTCTCCCGGTTTCCGGCACGCGTTTGGCGGACGAAGGTCCTTCGTCCGCCCGCGGCCGTCACTCCGCCATCATTTGCAGATAGGCGGTGACAAAGCCCTCCAGTTTGCCGTCCATGACGGCGGAAACGTCGCCCATTTCGTAGCCGGTGCGCAAATCCTTGACCAGCGTATAGGGTTGGAACACGTAGGAGCGAATCTGGCTGCCCCATTCGATCTTCTTCTGTTCGCCCTTGATGTCGCCCATTTGCTCCTGCCGCTGCTTTTCCTTGAGTTCGGCCAGCTTGGCGCGCAGCATGCGGAAGCAGGTTTCCTTGTTCTGCACCTGCGAGCGCTCGTTCTGACACTGCACCACCACGCCGGTGGGCAAATGGGTGATGCGCACGGCGGAATCCGTGCGGTTGACGTGCTGGCCGCCCGCGCCGGAAGCGCGGTAGGTGTCGATGCGCAAGTCCTCCGGACGGATCTCGATCTCGCCGTCGTCCTCGATGATGGGCGCCACGTCCAGCGACGCAAAGGACGTATGCCTGCGGGCGTTGGCGTCGAAGGGCGAAATGCGCACCAGACGGTGCACGCCGCGCTCAGCCTTGAGATAGCCGTAGGCATAATCGCCGTCCACTTCAAATGTGACGGACTTGACGCCCGCCTCGTCGCCGTCGAGCAGGTCGATTTCCTTTACTTTGAAGCCCATGCGCTCGGCGTAACGGACGTACATGCGGTAGAGCATCTGCGTCCAGTCCTGCGCCTCGGTGCCGCCCGCGCCCGCGTGCAGCGAGAGAAGGGCGTTGCAACCGTCGTATTCGCCGTTGAGCAGCGTGGTGAGCTTGAGCGCTTCCAGCTCTTCGCGCACGCTGTCCAGCTCCTGGCGAATCTCGGCGCTCATGGAATCGTCGTCTTCTTCCTCCGCCAGTTCCATCATCACCTCAATGTCGTCGGCGCGGGAGGAAAGCGATTCATAGTGCTGTATCTTCATCTCGGTCTGATGGGCGTGGGCAGAGACGCGCTGAGCGCGCTCCAAATCGTCCCAGAAGCCGGGAGAAGCCATGTCTTCCTGATATTCCACTAAATCTTCGCGCAGCTTGGCGACGTCAAAGTGAGTCACCTGCCTCTGCGATCAATTTCCGAATGGCGTTCAGGTCCTGCTTGAAGCCTTCCATCTC
>CAJFUU010000076.1 GCA_904420265.1 uncultured Clostridia bacterium | reverse complement strand
CTATCAGGGCGGCAACAACGCCGGGCACACCGTCATCAACGAATACGGCAAGTTCGCGCTGAACCTGCTGCCCAGCGGCGTGTTCCACCCCAAGGCTGTGAACCTGCTGGGCACGGGCACGGTCATCGACCTTGCCCACCTGACCGGGGAAATTGCCCGCCTGCGCGAAAAGGGCGTGGCCGTCACCGGCGACAGCCTGAAAATTTCCGACCGCGCCGTGATGGTGCTGCCCATCCATCCCATGCAGGACAAGTGGGAAGAAGCGCGCCTGGGCAAGGATCATTTCGGCTCCACACTGCGCGGCATCAGCCCCGTGTATGGCGATAAGTATATGAAAAAGGCGCTGCGCATGGGCGACCTTAAGCACCCCGAGCACCTCAAAAAGCAGCTTCACCGCTTGCTGGACTGGAAAAACCAGGTGATCGTGCCCGGTTATGGCGCGGAAAAGATTGATTTTGACGAAACGCTTGCCTGGATTGAGCAATACGGCGCGCCCTTGATGGAGCACATCTGCGACGCGGGCGAACTGCTGGAAACCGCGCTGGAGGCGGGCAAGAGCATTCTCTTTGAGGCCCAGCTGGGCGCGCTGCGCGATATAGACTACGGCATTTATCCCTTCACCAGCTCTTCTTCGCCGTTGGCGGCCTATGCGCCGGTGGGTTGCGGCCTGCCCAGCGTCAAGATAGACCGCGTGGTGGGCGTCACCAAGGCCTACTCCACCTGCGTGGGCGAAGGCCCGTTCGTGGGCGAACTTTCCGGCGAAGCCGCCGACAAGCTGCGCGAGGCGGGCGCGGAATACGGCGCCGCCACGGGCCGCCCGCGCCGCGTGGCCTGGATGGACCTGGTGGCCACCCGTTACGGCACGGCTTTGCAGGGCGCGACCGAACTGGCGCTGACGAAGATGGACGTTTTGAGCTATCTGGACGAAATCCCCGTTTGCGTGGCCTACGAAAAGGACGGCAAGCGCGTGGACCGCTTCCCCTACACGCCGGATTTGGACGAATGCAAGCCCGTTTACGAAGTGCTGCCCGGCTGGAAAAAGGATATTTCCGCCTGCCGCAGCTACGAGGCATTGCCCGCCGCCGCGCGCGATTACGTGGAGTTTATTGAGAAAAACGTCGGCTGCCCGATCAAATTTGTCTCCGTCGGCGCGGAGCGGGACAGCCTCATCATCCGCTGAAAAGGGGGCACAGCACATGCGCAATACCTATGAAACGCCGCTCAACAGCCGCTACGCCAGCCCCGAGATGCAGGGAATCTTCTCGCCGGACCGCAAGTTCACCACCTGGCGCAAATTGTGGGTGGCGTTGGCCGAAAGCGAGATGGAAATGGGCCTGCCGGTGACGCAGGCGCAGGTGGACGAATTGAAGGCCCACGTAAACGACATCGACTACGAGGCCGCCCGCCGCCATGAAGAGCGCACTCGCCACGACGTGATGGCCCACGTGCTGGCCTATGGCGACGCCTGCCCCGGCGCGCGAGGCGTTATCCACCTGGGCGCAACCTCCTGTTACGTCACCGACAATGCGGATATACTCATGCTGCGCGACGCTTTGACGTTGGTGCGCGATAAGATCATCGAGGTCGTCCGCCGCCTGCGCTCCTTCGCGCTGGAATACAAGGATTTGCCTACGCTGGGCTACACCCATTTGCAGCCCGCGCAGCTCACCACCGTGGGCAAGCGCGCCACCTTGTGGATGCAGGATTTGCTCATGGATTTGGAAGAGGTGAATTTTGCGCTTTCTTCGCTGAAACTTCTGGGAAACCGCGGCGCTACCGGCACGCAGGAGAGCTTTATGAAACTCTTTGACGGCGACGGCGCCAAGGTGGACGAATTGGAAAGGCGCATCGCCGGGAAAATGGGCATGCAAAAGTGCTTTGCCGTTTCCGGGCAGACCTATCCGCGCAAGCTGGACAGCCGCGTGCTGGGCGCGCTTTCCGGCGTCGCCCAGAGCGCCTATAAATTTGCGCAGGATTTGCGGCTTCTGCAGTCCTTCCGCGAAGTGGAGGAACCCTTTGAAAAGGGACAGATCGGCTCCTCGGCCATGGCCTATAAGCGCAACCCCATGCGTTCGGAGCGCATCTGCGCCCTTGCCCGCCATGTGATGGCGCTTACGCAGGACGCGCAGATGACCGCCGCTACCCAGTGGTTCGAGCGCACGCTGGATGACAGCGCCAACCGCCGTCTCTCGCTGCCCGAGGCGTTCCTGGCCACCGACGCCGTG
>CAJFUU010000075.1 GCA_904420265.1 uncultured Clostridia bacterium | reverse complement strand
CGGTTCAGGGCCTTTAGCTCAGTTGGTTAGAGCAGTCGGCTCATAACCGATCGGTCCGGGGTTCAAGTCCCTGAAGGCCCACCATAAGCGCTTGGTCCGGTAGTTCAGTTGGTTAGAATGCCAGCCTGTCACGCTGGAGGTCGAGGGTTCGAGCCCCTTCCGGATCGCCAAACGCCTCTCGGAGTTGCCGAGGGGTTTTTATTTTCGGATTTTGTCTATCTTATAAAGACTGCGGTCTGAAATTTGGAGGCGCTATGCGGGAGACGGAACTTGCGGGCCGTCTGGCGGCGGAAGTCGCCCGACAGGGAGGGCGCGTGTATTACGTCGGCGGCTGCGTGCGCGACCGGCGCATGGGTGTCGAAACCAAGGATGTCGATGTGGAGGTTTACGGCATCGCTCCCGCACGCCTGCGGGAAATCCTTTCTACGCTGGGCGAGGTTGTGGAAAAGGGCGCGTCCTTTGGCGTGCTTTCGCTCAGCCATACGAATCTGGATGTAGCCATGCCGCGCCGCGAATCGCGCACAGGAAGCCGGCACACGGATTTTGATGTCAGCGTAGACCCAAATCTTTCCACGCGCGAGGCCAGCCGCCGGCGTGATTTCACCGTCAACGCCATGATGATGGATGTGCTCAGTGGCGAAATACTCGACCATTGGGGAGGATTGCGCGACTTGCAGGCGGGCGTTTTGCGCCATGTCGCCGCCGATACCTTCCCGGAGGACGCTCTGCGCGTGTTTCGCGCCGCCCAGTTCGCCGCACGCTTTGGTTTTGCCGTCGCGCCGGAAACGCTGGATTTATGCCGGGAAATGGATGTGCGGGCATTATCGCGCGAACGCGTGTTTGAAGAAATGAGCAAAGCGTTGCTCAAAGCGGAACAGCCGTCGGTCTTTTTTTCAATTTTGGAGAAAACAAACCATATTCTGGAATTCTATCCGGAAATCGCCGCCCTGCGCGGCGTGCCCCAGAATCCTCAATATCACCCGGAGGGAGACGTATACCGCCACACCATGCTGGTGCTCGACCAGGCGGCCAAATTGCGCCCGCGGGCCAAGGAGCCGCTTTTTTTCATGCTGGCGGCGCTGTGCCACGACCTGGGAAAGGCGAACGCCACACAGGTGGAGGCAGACGGGCGCATCACCTCGCACATGCATGCGGTTACGGGACAGCCGTTGGCGCAGCGGCAAATGCGCCGCTTGACCGACAACGCGCGGCTCATTCGCTATGTAGTCGATATGGTGGCCAACCATATGCGCCCCAACGCCATGGCCCTGAGCCACTCCAAAAAGAAAAAAACGCGCCTGTTGTTTGACGCTTCGGTATGTCCGGAAGACCTGATTCTATTGGCCCATGCCGACGCCGCGGGCACGCGCGGCCAGCCGTACGATGAAGGGCTGGAGCGCTTCTTGCTGGAGCGCCTCGAAGATTGGCGGGAGGCGGCCGCCATGCCGATGGTGACCGGTCAGGACTTGATCGACGCCGGCCTTACGCCCGGCGAGGGCTTTCGGGAGATGATTGCCCGCGCTCGGGAATTGCGTTTTGCGGGCATTTCCCGGGAAAACACGCTCAAACAGGTGCTGGCCGAATATGCCCAACGGGAAGCGCTTGCCGCCAGGAACGGTGCGGAAAGCTGATCAAACGCCCCCGTGGAGCGGCTTTGCCGCCGCGGCAACCGGATTCCAGGAATTGTGTTTCAAGTCGAAAAGTACCCTTATCAAAACAGACCTTGGTTTTATAAAACGGACTGTGGTTTTAAATGCGAGGGAATACTGCGCTCTGCCTTCCGGACGGCTTATTTCGTCCCGGCGCGTCCGTTGTTTTCGGCGGCAAACCAGGCGCGAGCGGCCGCTTCGTCGCGGGCGATCTGTTCACGCAGCGCTTCGGGATTGGGAAAACGCGTTTCGGGGCGCAGAAAGCGCAAAAATTCCACGCGCACGCGTTGGCCGTAGAGGTCTTCGTGAAAATCGAGAATGTGCGCCTCGACGGTCGCCGCCCCTTCGGGCAGCGTAGGATGGCGGCCCTTGTTGAGCACACAGGGCAGGACGCGCCCGTCCGCAAGGACAATGCGCGCCACATACACGCCGTTTTGTGCGGGCAGGAGGGCGGGATTATCCGGCTGTATGTTCGCGGTGGGAAAGCCGAGTTGGCGGCCGACGCGTTTGCCCTGTTGAACCTGTCCGGTAATTTGCATGCGAATCCCCCTCCGTTTAGGCGCTTTCAGGAAGTATTATACAAAAAAATTTCCAGGCACGCAACTATTCGCGCGCCTGGGGCGTCAAACTTGAGACGCGGTTGCAGTTTCGTTAAAAAGCGTGGCGGGCCTTGACGAAACGAGGGCTTTGTGTCTATAATAGGATGAATAGTTACGCTTTAAGGGGGCGGTTTTGTGGATAACAGGGCGCGCGCGGCGATGATTCGTAAAGTCGAGCGCAAGATCAAGGCCAAATATCGCAAGCGGTGCGTCTGGTGCTTTCTCATCGCGCTGATTATCGGCCTGGTGCTCGGTTTCATCGTTTGCAAGCAGTGGTTTCCGACGCGGGTAGAAGCTTCGCAGCCGGTTGTTGCGGAAACGAACCAGCCGTTGGCTGCCGGTTCGGGCAATGGAGAGGACGCGCAAATGGTTGACGTCACGCCCATTCCCACGCCGTTGTTGGCGACCGCTACGCCTACGCCGTCGCCGACGCCTACGCCCACACCCACCCCGATTCCGATGAACGAGTATTTTGGCCTGTCGCCGGAAGACGTGGGCATGCAGATTATGGGCACGGTGGAGCCGATGCAAACGCCGGCTGAAAACGTTGCGGATCTGATTGTTCAGCAGATCGTCGACCAGGTTGGCGAGCAAAGCGCCGCCCCGACGACCGCTGCGCCGTCGGCCACTGATGCGCAGGAAAATGTGCTTTTGACCGTTACGCCTTCGCCGGACACGCAGGGGGTTACAGCGTTGCCCACAGACGGGCAGGAGGCGAAGCCGGTTACGCTGGACGCCAACGCCAAGGGCAGCAAGAACAATCCCTATTTGCTGGACGAGGTGTTTACCTTTAACACCGAAGTTTTGGCCAACGGTTCGCCGCGCACCAACGCCGCCGACGCTACATACGACACAGTGGGGATTTCCATTTCCCTCAACAACTTCTTGACGCCGGATTATTTCGCCTCGAAGTATTCCGACAAGTACAAGTTGACGGGCACGGAAGCGGGCGCGGAGATCACATTCACCGTGGAAAGTTCCACGGGAGCGTCTTCCATCATGCCGCAGAACGCCATCGACATCGCTTTTGAGAACGAAGCCGGCGATGAAAACGAGGGCTACCAGATTATGGACGCCGAAATTTCCGGGCTGTACGACATTACCGTGCAGGTTGGGCAGACGGTGCAGGTCTATAAGCGTTTTGCCTACGAGGCCGCTGAAAATATGCAGTATATGGTCGTCCGCTACTACCAGGGCGGCCAGGAATACAAGGCCTATTTCCGGCTGGAAGTTGCCGAACCGGAAATCGTCTATGACGAGATTTCCTCCGGTTCCCGCGGCGATAATGTGCAGGCCCTCCAGGAGCGCCTGATTGAACTCGGCTATCTGGATGACGACGCCGACGGCATCTTTGGCAACAACACTGCCAATGCCATCCGCGCCGCGCAGTCTCAGGCCGGCATGACGCAAACGGGCGTTGCCGATAACGAATTCCAGCAGTATATCTTCTCTTCGGAGGCGCAGCCTGCGTCCTAGCAGAACAAAGCTGAGCGCCCGTCCACGATGGACGGGCGCTTTAGATTTCTTTGGGAGCTGATCCAGAGCCCGGAGGCATCATGTTCGGGGAACAGGCGCATTTTCTCAATAGAACGCAGATATTTCCTGCTCTGATGCGGCCGATAGAGATGCGCAATAGACCTCTCTTGGGCGGATGCGCCCGTTTTACAATGCGCGAGCGGGAGGCTATGGCATAGGCGGACATTCATCGTCGGGCTGGTTGCCGGCGACGGCGTAAGTCAAAGCCCAAACCGTCGCCGCGCCGGCGTCTTTGAGCGCCTGTGCACAGGTGGACATGGTTGCGCCAGTGGTGTACACGTCGTCCACCAGCAGGATGCGGCGGCCGCGCACATCGCTGCGCACGCCGACGGAACCTTCGAGGTTATGGCGGCGTTCGACAGGACCAAGGCGCGCCTGTTGGCGGGTATTGCGCCGTTTCAGCAGCGCCCGCGCGTCGTGTGGAAGCCCCAACAGCGCGGCGACGGCTCCGGAAAGCAACGCCGCCTGGTTATACCCGCGCTTGCGCTCACGGCGCGGATGCATGGGCGCGGGCACGACCAACACGTCCGGCGCAATCTCCAGAGCGGCGCAGGCCCGCGCCATGTCGCCGGCCATAAAGCCGGCCAGAGCGGTCACCGGGCCATATTTCAGGGCGCGCACCAAGCCGGGAACGGGCTGGCGATAGGCATAGGCGCATACAAAGCCGTCCAGCGGCGGAACAGGCCTTTGCAGAGCGCCGCCGCGCCACAGCGTTGCAAGCCGCGCCCGGCAGGCGGCGCATAGCCAATCCCCATCGCAACCGGACAAATCGCCGCAACCCTGACATACGGCGGTGCGAGGGAAAATCAGGCGGTCCACCGCCCGTACCGCCCGATGCAGCGCCTTAACCAAGCGCGCTCAGAGCCGCGGCGGTTCGGGCCGCCAGCGCGGCGTTGTTGTAAACCAGCTGGATGTTTGCCGCCAAGCTGTCGCCGCCGGTAATGTCCTTGATTTTTGCCAGCAAAAACGGCGTGGTCTGCTTGCCATGGATGCCCAAAGCGCGCGCTTCCTCCACCGCGCGGGCGATTACGCCGTTGATCTCGTCCGGATCCATCGAATACGCTTCGGGAATGGGGTTGGTTACCAACATGCCGCCCTTAAGCCCCATATCGCCCTTGGCGCGGAAGGCGGCGGCCAATTCTTCGGGCGTATCCAGGCGATAATCCACCTTAAATCCGCTGGTGCGCGTATAGAAGGCCGGCAGTTCCTCGGTTTGATAGCCAATGACGGGCACGCCTTTGGTCTCGAGGTATTCCAGCGTCAGGCCCAGATCGAGAATGGATTTCGCCCCCGCGCAGACGACCATGACCGGCGTCATCGCCAGTTCTTCCAGGTCGGCGGAAATATCCATTGTCGTTTCCGCGCCGCGGTGCACGCCACCCACGCCGCCGGTGGCAAACACGCGAATGCCGGCCATGGCGGCAATGATCATGGTGGTGGCCACGGTGGTAGCGCCGTCCATGCCCTTGGAGACGATTACGGGCAAATCGCGGCGAGAGACTTTGGTGACGGCGTAACCCGCCTTGCCGAGGTGCTCAATCTCTTCTTTGGTCAGTCCTGCCTTGAGGCGGCCGCCAATGATGGCGATGGTGGCGGGCACCGCGCCGTTTTCGCGTATAATCCTTTCCACATTCAGCGCCGTTTCCACATTTTGCGGATAGGGCATGCCATGGGAGATAATCGTCGATTCCAGGGCGACGACGGGTTTTCCCTCGTCCAGAGCCTTGCGCACTTCCGGCGCGATATCCAGATACTTATTCATGCTTGTACCTCCATCATTTTTTGTCGAAGCGCTTCTTCGCACAGCGCGGGGTTGACGGTTTCTTCCGATTGGGCGGCAATGGCGGCGGCGGCGTTTCCCGCCAGGCAGCTTTCTTCCAGCCCCAGGCCGTGCAGCCAGCCCCAAACCATGGCGGCGGTAAAGGCGTCGCCTGCGCCGGTAGCGTTTGTAAGCCGTGGCGAAAGCGAGGGCAGGCGGCAAACGCGCGTGTCTTCGGCCGCCAGGGCGCCGTCCGGACCGAGGGTGATGAATACGCGTCCGAGGCCGGTTTCCAAAAGTGAACGCGCGGCCCGCTCGGCGTCCCCGCCGCCCTCAATGCGCACGCCCGAAAGCAATTCCGCTTCCATGCGGTTGGGCTTGAAGGCCGTCAGGCGGCCAAGTATCCCGCGCAGACGCGGGGCTTTGGCGGCGGAGACGGCGTCCGCAAACAGCGGCACACGCACGTTTTCAGCAAGGTAGGCAAGCGACGCCTCGGAAAGGTTTGCGTCCAGCAATACCGCCCGGCAGCGGTTCAGTTCCGGAAGCAGGCGCGCAAAATACGCCGGCGTCTGGTGCCGGTAGATGGCCATGTCGTTGACAGCCACGGACATATCGCCCTTTTCGTCGGCGATGAACAGGTAGGTGGACGTATGCTCTTGCTCCAGGCGCAGGCTCAAGGAAAGGTCGATGCCCATACCCTCGAGGGTTTCGGCGATGCCGCGCGCGTACAAATCGCCACCCAGCGCCGTCGCAAAGCGCACCTTTACGCCCAACAACGCCAGATTGCGGGCAATGTTGCAGCCCACGCCGCCCAGGCACAACCGCACGCGGCCAGGGTTGGAATCCCCCGCCTTGAGCGGCGCGGCCGGATAGCCGCCAATATCCATGTTCGCCGAACCGATGACCGCAATTTCGCCGTCCATATGCAGCCTCCGCAGCAGAAATACCATCTTCATTGTACGCATACAGGGGAAAAATGTCAATGGAATCTGTTAAATATCACGCCGGATGTGGCGCGCGCTGTCAGAATCGTATATAATATAAGAAGTGCCGGGCGCTTTGCGTCCGAGGGGGAGGGAATATACATATGCAAAAGCCGACGCTGGTGATTATGGCGGCGGGCTTGGGTAGCCGTTACGGCGGCCTCAAGCAAATCGCGCCCGTAGACGACGCGGGCCATGCCATTATTGATTTTTCCATTTTCGACGCCGTTCGCGCGGGCTTTGGGCGCGTGGTATGCATTATCAAGCCCGAAAATGAGCGCGACTTCCGCGAAGTCATCGGGCGGCGTATCGAAAACCATGTGGACATGCAATACGCTTTTCAGAGCATGGAAATGCTTCCCAAAGGCTTTTGCGTGCCCGAGGGGCGCGTCAAGCCCTGGGGAACCGGCCACGCGGTGCTGTGCGCACGCGCATATCTTGACGGCTCTTTCGCGGTTATCAACGCGGATGATTTTTACGGCCGCACGGCGTTTCAGGCGATTTGCGATTTCCTCACCGCGCCGGGCGACGCCTGTGAACACGCCATGGTGGGCTACCGGCTCGCCAACACGCTGACGGAAAACGGCTCTGTTTCGCGCGGCGTGTGCCAGGTGCGGGAGGATGGCTATCTCCAGCAAATCGTCGAGCGCACGCGCATTGAGGCGCATGGCGGCGGCGCGGCCTATACCGAAGACGGCGGAAAAACGTTTGTGCCCCTGCCCGCGCAGACCACGGTTTCGATGAATCTGTGGGGCTTCCGGCCTTCCATTCTGCCCGAATTGGAGCGCGGGTTTGCGCGCTTTTTGGCGGAAACGCTGCCGTCCAACCCGCTGCGGGCCGAATACTATCTGCCCAGCGTGCCGGATGCGCTCATTCATGCCGGAAAGGCACGCGTGCGCGTGCTTTCCACCGCCGAGCGCTGGTTCGGCATCACCTATCCGGACGACATGGCGATGGTGCGCGTGGCCATCGCCGCGAAAAAGGACGGCGGAGAATACCCCGAGCATCTCTGGAAATAGACAACCAAAGGAGGCGTTTGCATGAACATACTGGTTACGGGCGGCGCCGGTTACATCGGCACGCACACGCTGGTGGAACTGCTGAACCGCGGGCACGATGTGGTGGTGGTGGATAACTATGTCAACAGCCATCCCGAAAGCCTGGACCGCGTGCGTGAAATCACCGGCAAGAGTTTCCCGTTTTACGAACTGAACGTTTGCGACGAGGCGGCGCTGGAACGCGTGTTCGCAGAGAACAAGGTGGATTGCGTCATCCATTTCGCCGGGTTGAAGGCGGTGGGCGAGTCCTGCGCCAAGCCTCTGATGTATTACCGCAACAACCTGGACGGCATGCTTTCCCTGATTTCCGCCATGCAAAAGCACGGCGTGAAGCGCTTCGTATTCTCCTCTTCCGCCACGGTATACCGCTCTGACGCGGGCATGCCGGTGGACGAGGAATCGCCGCTGGGCTGCATCAACCCCTACGGCTGGACGAAATTTATGGGCGAGCAGATTTTGCGGGATGTGGCCAAGGCCGATCCGGAATGGTCTGTGGTGCTTCTGCGCTATTTCAACCCCATTGGCGCGCATGAGAGCGGCATGATCGGCGAAGACCCCAACGGCATTCCCAACAACCTCATGCCCTATATTACCCAGACCGCGCTGGGAAGGCTCAAGGAACTGCACGTGTTCGGCAACGACTATCCCACGCCGGACGGCACCGGCGTGCGCGATTATATCCACGTGGTCGATCTGGCCGAAGGCCACGTAGCCGCCATCGAATACGCGAAAGAGCACGTTGGCTGCGAAGCGTTCAACCTTGGCACTGGGGAAGGCTATAGCGTGCTGGATATTGTGCACGCTTTCGAGCGCGTAAACCATGTCAAAGTGCCCTATGAAATCGCGCCGCGCCGGGCCGGCGATCCGCCTACGGTGTACGCCAAGGTAGGCAAGGCGGAAAAGATGCTGCACTGGAAGGCCAGGCGCAACCTGGATCAGATGTGCGCCGATTCCTGGCGCTGGCAGACCCAGAATCCCCACGGTTTTGCAAAGGAGAAATAAAACGATGACCCATAACATGATCGCCATACTGGATCTGGGCAGCACGCAGAGCGCCCGGATTGCCCGCGAAATCCGCGCCCTGGGCGTCTACAGCGAAATCCATCCGCACGACATTGCCCCCGCAGCGCTCAAAGCCCTGCCGGGCGTGGCCGGCATTATCCTCAACGGCGGCGAAAACCGCGTTGTGGAGGGCGCGCCGGTGGAGGTGGATCCCGCCGTATACGATCTGGGCCTGCCGATTTTGAGTGTGGACTACGCCTGCGAGGGCCATCCCGCCGACCTGCCCGCCTGGCCAGAAAACCCGCGCGAAACGCTGGACGCCTTCGTCGAGGGCCTGAACGTGGAGCGCAACTGGAATATGGAAAACTTCATCGCCGCGCAGGTAGAGCAACTCAGGGCGCAGATTGGCTCGCGCAAGGTGCTTCTGGCGTTGTCCGGCGGCGTGGATTCATCGGTGGTGGCGGCCCTGCTTCTCAAAGCCGTCGGCGATCAACTCACCTGCGTGCACGTCAACCACGGCCTTTTGCGCAAGGGCGAGCCAGAGCAGGTCGTGCGCGTGTTCCGGCAGGAGATGGGCGCGAACCTTATTTATGTGGACGCCGTGGACCGCTTCCTGGACAAGCTGGCGGGCGTGAGCGACCCCGAACAGAAGCGCAAGATCATCGGCGCGGAGTTTATCCGCGTGTTCGAGGAGGAGGCGCGCAAGCTGGAGGGCATTGAACTGCTCGGCCAGGGCACCATCTATCCCGACATCATCGAAAGCGGCACCAAGACCATGAAGGCGGTCAAGGCGCACCATAACGTCGGCGGACTGCCGGAGGATTTGCAGTTTGAACTGGTCGAGCCGCTCAAGTACCTGTTTAAAGACGAGGTACGCGCAGTGGGCAAGGCTCTGGGCCTGCCGGATTCAATGGTTTACCGCCAGCCCTTCCCCGGCCCCGGTTTGGGCGTGCGTTGCCTGGGCGCGATTACCCGCGAGCGGCTGGAAATTGTGCGCGAAAGCGACGCCATTCTCCGCGAGGAATTTCAAAACGCCGGCCTGGCGGGCAAGGTGTGGCAGTATTTCACCGCCGTGCCGGATTTCAAGTCCGTGGGCGTGCGCAACCATGCGCGCTGCTTCGAATACCCGGTCATCCTGCGCGCGGTCAACACCGTGGACGCCATGACCGCCACCGTAGAGCAGGTGCCCTGGCCGGTGCTTTTGAAGATTACCGACCGCATCCTCGCCGAGGTCAAGGGCTGCAACCGCGTGGTGTACGACCTTTCGCCCAAGCCCGTGGCGACGATTGAGTGGGAGTAAATTTTGGAGGGATAGGTAGAATTCTCCAAATTATTTTTGCTTCTTAATATTTTACAACTTTTACCCGTTACGGGATTCTGTTTTCCAGAGTTTCGTAGCGGGTATTCTTTATGCGTTGCATGTAAAGCAATGTCTGTTTACGATATTATCCCCCAAATATTTG
>CAJFUU010000074.1 GCA_904420265.1 uncultured Clostridia bacterium | reverse complement strand
GCGGCAGCGGCATTCTCTTGAACCGCGAATATGGCAGGGGAAGACGCGTGGCCGGGCGACATTTCGCGCCGGAGACGCCCGCCGCACCGCCGCGCGTGTCTCCATCGCGGAATGGCCGCATTGGGCCGGGAAGCACTGGAGGCGGCGTTTCGCGCTTGCACTTGCCGTCTTTTGCATGCCTCGCAGCGTACCGCGCCGATGCCCGCGACATGGAGGGCGGCGCGCCGCTTTGTGATTTAACATCCGTGTGCTATACTTTACAGAAACAACGACTTGCCGCCCGCGCCGGTATGGAAATGAGTCCTCAGGCAGCGTTCCGCGGCCGGCAGCATTCTTGCCGTCTTTGCGGGCATGCGGCAAAAACTTTGGATGGGGGATAGGCTTGTGAGCAAATGGCTCGGCAGCACCAGCAGCGTGCGCCTGCGCAGGGTTGCGCTTATATTGCTGGATCTGGCGTTGTTTTACATAGCGATTGAACTGGCGGTGATCCTCCGTTATGACGGCGAGATCAGCCCCGTAATTCGCGCGTTGCTTGACCGGCGCATTCCCCTGCTTACCGTCATCTACACCGTCACGCTCATCGCGGGCGGCGTATACCACATGATGTGGCGCTACGCGGGCGCGCGCGAACTTTTCCGGTTGATGTTTCTGTGCGCTGCGGCTACGGGCATTGTGCTTCTGTGCAACCGCGTGTTTGCCTGGCGCATGCCGCGCTCCCTGTTTGCGCTGATCGGCGTATTTGACTTTTTGCTGGTGGGCGCCTCGCGTTTTGGCTGGAAAATCTGTCGCGAGGGCTATTTTGCCCGCCGCAGCGACCCGGATCACAACCGCGTGCTGATCGTCGGCGCGGGCGAGGGCGGCGCTTACGCGGCGCGCGCCTGCCAGGAGGGCCGTCGTCTCTCCGGCGCGCCCGTGGCTTTTGTGGACGATAACCCGGAGAAGCGCGGCATGCGCGTGTGCGGCATTTCCGTGTTGGGCGATGTGGAGGATATTCCCGACCTGGTGGAGAAAAAGGGCATTTCCGAAATCATCATCGCCATCCCCCGCATCAAGGGCAACCGCCTGAACGAAATTGTTTCCGTATGCAAATCCACCAAGTGCCGCGTGCGCATACTCAACGATCCCGGCGGGCTGGGCGAGCGCCCCGTGGCCGGACGGCAGGTCTTCCGCGAGGTCAACACCTCGGACTTCCTCTCCCGCGACGAAGTGACGCTGGATATGGATTCCATCCGCGGCTATCTGACCGGCAAGGTGGTGCTGGTCACCGGCGGCGGCGGCTCCATCGGCTCGGAAATCTGCCGGCAGGTGATGCGCTTTGAGCCCCGGCTTTTGCTGATCTTCGACGTGTACGAAAACTGCGCCTACGAGCTGGAGTGCGAACTCAAGCAGACCTACGGGGCGGACTGCCCCATCCGCGTTTTGATTGGCAGCATTTGCGACCGCGCGGAGCTGGACAACCTCTTTGAACAGTATCGTCCCACCATCGTCTTCCACGCCGCCGCGCACAAGCACGTGCCGCTCATGGAGGAAAGTTGCGCCGAAGCGGTGAAAAACAACGTGTTCGGCACGCTGAATCTGCTCACCTCGGCCGCGGAGCACGGCGTGGAACGGCTGGTGCAGCTTTCGACAGACAAGGCGGTCAACCCCACCAACGTCATGGGCGCCACCAAGCGCGTCACCGAAATGCTCATCCAGAGTTTTGCGCGCAACACGAATATGCAGTGCATGGCCGTGCGTTTTGGCAACGTGCTCGGCTCGCATGGCAGCGTCATTCCCCTGTTTGAAGCGCAGATTAAAAAGGGCGGGCCGCTTACGCTCACCCATCCGGACATCACCCGTTACTTTATGACCATACCCGAAGCGGCGCAGTTGGTTTTGCAGGCCGGCGCGCTGGCGGCCGGCGGGGCCATTTACGTGCTGGACATGGGCGAACCCGTGCGCATCAAGGATTTGGCGGAAAAACTGATCCGCTTTTATGGCTATACCCCGGGCGTGGACATGCAAATTGAAATTACCGGCCTGCGCCCCGGCGAAAAGCTTTACGAAGAACTGCTGATGGACAAGGAGCGCGACGGCATGACGTCCACCGCGCACCACAAAATCTTCGTCGCCCCACCCATTGTGGTGGACGACCAGGTGTTTTCCGCGCAACTCGACGCCCTGCGCGAAGCCGCGCAGCGCGGCGTGAACGCCGAAGTGATCGAGCAACTTCACGAAATCGTCGAAACCTATACGCCGGACGAGAGCGCCCGGCAAGCGGGATAGGCGGCTGGGCTTTTCATAACAAACCTTCCCCTCAGGCTGCGGCTCGCGCCCTGCCCGCCGGGGATGGTTTTTCTCTGAAATAATCCGGTGGAAAACAAGGCGGGGCCTGAACGCCATGGGGCAGGGCTTCTGCCCCACGGCGGCGCGTGAGAGGCCATTTCGGGAAATGGAAGCGCGGTTGCAAACTTTGCGGGAGGCCGAAAGAAAACAAGGCAGGGCCTGAAACGCCATAGAGCAAGGCTTCCGCCCCACGGCGGCGCGTGGGAGCCATTTCGGGAAACGGAAGCGCAGTTGCAAACTTTGCGGGGCATCAAGAGAAAACAGGGCGGGGCCTGAAACGCCATGGGGCAAGGCTTCTGCGCCACGGCGGCGCGTGGGACGCCATTTCGGGAAATGGGAAGCGCGGTTGCAAACTTTGCGGGGCGCCAAGAAAAAACAGGGCAGACCT
>CAJFUU010000073.1 GCA_904420265.1 uncultured Clostridia bacterium | reverse complement strand
CTTCATGGACATAACCGCAAACTGTGCAAACAAACTTCTTCATGGAAAATGCCTCCTTGTTTTCCGTCGTGATTGTACTTGGACCTTACGCTATTTATATACCCGCCGCTTCCCGCGCCGAAACGAGGGGCGGCAAAAATTTTTCGGGAATTTGCATGCGCTGCTGCGTGTACTGGCGAAACAGGCGCGCGGCTTCGGGCCAGTCCGGGCTCTCTACCAATTTGGGCGCGTTTTCAAAGCGCGTGCGCGGCAATTTGTAGAGTATGCGGCGCGCGCCCAGGGAAATGCGCGGAGCATGGCTTGGGCAGGACAGGCACACCGCGCCGCCCAGCCGGGCGTCGAAGCGGGCCTCTCCGGCAATGGGGCGCGAGCAGATTACGCAGGCGTCCACGCGCGGCGGATAGCCCGAAAGCGCCATAAAGTGCGCTTCGAAGGCCAGCGTCAGCATTGCCGCGGGCAATTCGGCGGCGTAGTTGAGGTGCGCCAGCGCCTTGAGCGCCAGCAGGAAGATCTCGCGAGCGGGCACGTCGCGGGGCACGCCCGCATCCAGCAGGCGCAGCCAGTATGCGCCATGCACAAGGCGCTCGTAATCCGTGCGCAATTCATAAAAGCCCTCGCGCACCTGGCATTGCTCAATGGAATAGCGCTCGCCTCTGCGAAAAAGTTGAAATTCGCCGCTGATAAAGGGCTCGGTGGCGTTGACCAGCGGCGATTTGGAGCGGCGGCAGCCGCGCGCCACCGCATCCAGGCGGCCATGCTCGGGCGTCAGAAGCGTCACCATGCGGTCGTAGTCCGCATAATCCGCGCGGCGCAATACCAACGCGTCGGTGATGAGCACGGGCATGTCAACTGTCCTCGTAGCCGAGGGCGCGCAAATCGCCGGCGCGATTGCGCCAGTCCTCGCGCACCTTTACCCATAGCTTGAGCAGCACCTGCGTTCCCAACAGGCGCTCAATATCCCTGCGGGCTTCGGAGCCGATTTTGCCCAGCATGGAGCCCTGCCTGCCGATGATGATGGACTTGTGCGAGGCGCGTTCGCAGTAGATATTGGCATGGATTTCCGTCAGTCCCGGCCGCACCTCCTTGATGGAGAGCATTTCCACGCCCACGCCGTGGGGCACTTCATCGCGCAAATTCCACAGGGCTTTTTCGCGAATGATCTCGGCGCAGAGCACGCGCTCCGGCTGGTCGGTCATCATATCGTCCGGGAAGTACTTGGGGCCTTCGGGCATAGCGGCGGCCAGCATGGCGAGCAGCTCGTCCATCCTGTCGCCGCGCCTGGCCGAAACGCAGACGATCTGGTCAAAGCCGCAATCGTTGAGTTTCTGCAACTCCGGCATCAGTTTTTCCGGGTTGCACAAGTCAATTTTGTTGACCGCCAAAAACTTGGGGCAGGACATTTTGGCCACATCTTCAAGGATGGCCCGATCGCCCGCGCCGATGTACTGCCCATCGACCACGGCCAGTACCGCGTCCACGCCCTCGCGGGCGTCGTTGGCGGCCTTGACCATATACTCGCCCAGCTTGGTGCGCGGCTTGTGCAAACCCGGCGTATCGACAAAGACGATTTGCCATTCCGGATGCGTGGCTACGCCCAGCAGCCGCGAGCGCGTGGTCTGGGGGTGATTGGAGACGATGGCCACCTTTTCCCCCACAAAACGGTTCATAATGCTGGATTTGCCTACGTTGGGCCGGCCGAGAATGGCCACAAAGCCCGAACGGAAGGTCTGTTTATTTTCCATGCTTGTCCTCCTGTACGCCGAGATTTTCCGGGCCAAAGGAGCGCGGCAAAAGTTCCGCGAGGGGCATTGCCTCAAAGCCATGCCCGTACTGACCGCAGATGACGCGCATGTTGTCCGAAAACTCGTTGAGCACCTGGCGGCAAATACCGCAGGGCCAGGCCTGCGAACCGGAGCCGACCACGGCGATGGCGGTAAAGGAACGCGCGCCCTCGCTTACGGCGCGGCCCACAGCCACGCGTTCGGCGCACAGCGCCGCGCCGTAGCTGGCGTTTTCAATGTTGCAGCCCTGAAAGACGCGCCCGTCGCCGGCAAGCAGGCAGGCGCCTACCTTGAAGTTGGAATAGGGGGCGTAAGCCTTATGCATGGCCTCGCAGGCCAAATCGTAAAGCTGTTGATCCGTCATTGAGGATTCCTCCGTTCTGGAAAGCGACACCAGGGCCATGGCGCGCTCTTCCATGGCGCGCATGGCCGCCCGGTCGCGGGGATTTTCGTGGTCGTAGCCCATCAGATGCAGCGCCGAATGCGCCGTCAGATAGCCGATTTCACGCGCGAGCGAATGTCCGTATTCGCGGGCCTGTTCCCGGGCGCGGGCAAGGGAAATCACGCAATCTCCCAGGTTGCGCCAGCCCAGAGAAGGGTCGTACAGCCGCCGCACGCGCGCCGGATCTTTCCCGGCGGTGCGGGCGGGGCGAAACGAAGCGCCCGGAAAGGACAGCACATCGGTTTCGCGGTCAATGTTGCGCATTTCCCGGTTGAGGGTCCGCACTTCTTCCGCGGAAGCGATGCGCACCGTCATGCCGGCGTTTTCAACCCCTTCCAGCGCGAAACAGGCTTCGCACACGCGCGAAAGCAGTTCCTCCAAGCCGTCAATGCGCTCATCCACGGCCCACTGCAACTCAAGGGGCATTCTCGGCATCCTCCGTTTCCGCTTCCGGGGCCACCGCGCCCTCTTCCGGCGCGGGCTCGCTTTCGCTCTCTGCCCGCGGTGGGATGGCAATATCCGGGTATTCGATGCGCTCGTGGAACACGCCGCTCAAAACCGACTGGAAGGCGCGGCAAATGCGGTCCAAATCGGCAAAGGTCAGTTCGCTTTCGTCGAGCTGGCCGTCGGCCATCTTGGCGCGCACCAGCTTGCGGATGAGCGCGTCCACCTTCTCCGGGTCGGGATTGGGCAAAGCGCGCGCCGCGGCCTCGATGGTATCGGCCAACATGACCACCGCCGCCTCGCGCGAACGCGGACGCGGGCCCTCATAGCGGAAGGCGTTGATGTCCACCTTGTCGCCGTAAAGTTTGACGGCCTTGTCGTAGAAAAAGACCATGGGAGAATCGCCATGATGCTGGCGGATGATATCCAGAATCGGCTCAGGCAGGCGCGCCTTGAGGCCCATCTGATAGCCGTCGCGGGTATGGGCGGTGAGTATGGCGGCGCTTACGCGCGGGTCGGTGCGGTCGTGCGGATTGTCTCCGGTGAGCTGATTTTCCTTGAAATAGATGGGGCGCTTGAGTTTGCCCACATCGTGGTAATAGGCCCCCACCCTGGCAAGCAAGCCGTTGGCGCCAATGGCGCTGGCCGCGGTTTCGGCCAGGTTGGCGACGATGATGGAATGATGATAACTGCCCGGCGCTTCCAGCAGCATGCGCCGCAGCAAGGGCTGGTTGGGGTTGGAAAGTTCCAGCAGCTTTGCCGAAGTGGTGAGGTTGAAAATCCACTCCAGAATCGGCTGTACGCCGATGCAGAGAATCGCCGCGCACAGGCCGCTGCCCGCCGCGCACAGAGCGTCCAACGCCGTATCGCTGGAGGCGGCGCCATTGATCATGCCCACGGCCAGCACGCACAAAAAGTTGCTCACACCCACCAGCGCGCCCGCAAGCAGGGCCGCGGTGCGTTGCTGGCGGTGGCGCAGCACAATGACGGCCACCGGCCCGGAGGCGGCGGACATCAGAAGCACCGCAAACGTAACCGTATTAAACAAACCGTTCTCGCTCGTCCCGGCAATCAGCGCCACCGGGAAGGAAAGCGCCACCGTGGAAAACAGCGCCAGGCGCGGACGGATGAGCAGCGTAATCAACAAAAGTCCCAGCCCCGTAGCCGTGGGCACGAAGAAGGGATTGAAGATGCGGAAGAACAGCGACAGGCCCACAACCAGCACGTAAACGATGCCCAACAGAAGCAGCGTGCGCGGGCGGCGCCAGATGTCGTGCTCGTAGCGATACATATACAGCCCCGCCGCCGTCAACAGCGCCAGCATCAGCAGCGCCGCGCCCAGAATCATGCCAGTGGGGTCGTTGTCTATCTTGCCCAGGGCGTCGAGCATGGCATACTGCGCCGGGGTGACGATCGCCCCCTGGCGGACGATGACCTCGCCGGTAACGCAAACCACGTCCTCGACTTCTTCGCGCGCCCGCTGGCGGTTGAGTTCGGTCGTTTCTTCGTCAATGAGCATGTTGGGGCGGATACAGGCGCGCACCGCCGCCACCGCCACTTCAATGAGTTCGGAATCGTAGCCCTCGGCGCTTAAATCGCGCTCCAGCCGTGAAATCATCGCCTCTTCCTGACCCTCCGGCAGAGAGGAAACCAGCGTATCGTGCGTGTATTCCAGCGCCCGGTTAAACAGCGCTTCCAGCGTTTCGCGCGAAGCGGAAAACATTGCCTCAAGCTGCGCGGGCGTGAGCTGAACGGAGAGATTCTCCGCCGCGTCGTCGCGCGCGTCGTAAAGGCTCAAAAGCTGGGCAAACAGGTCGCTCAGTTCGCTTGTCACCTGCGTGGTAACGCTTTCATCCACGCTCTTGTAACTCACGTCCACCCGCGCGGCGGCGGCGTCGCGAAGCTGTTGGGTGGTGACGGTATCGACAACGTCTTCGTTGGCGTAAATGGTGGTATCCGCCGGCATGCCTACGCGAATGTCGTAGCGCTGCGGCGTGATGGCCGCCGAAACCAGCCCAAACAACAGCAGATAAGTAACCAACGCGATCAACGCCGCGCGGATCATGCCGTTAAATTCGCCGCGGGGAATCTTCCAGGGTTTTTTCATAAAAACGCACGGTTCCCTTCCTTAAAGCGGCCGCGCTGTGCGGCCGCCCCCGGTCAACCGCGACGGCCCTTGGCCGCCGCATGCCTTTCGTAGGCGCGCACGATGGCCTGTACCAGTTCGTGGCGCACCACGTCGCGATGCGTAAGCGTGACGATGCCGATGTCCTTGACGCCCTTGAGCACTTCCAACGCCTCTACCAGGCCCGAGCGCTTGCCGGCGGGCAAATCAATTTGCGTAACGTCGCCAGTAATGACCATTTTCGAGCCCATGCCCATGCGGGTTAAGAACATCTTCATCTGCTCGGAGGTGGTGTTTTGCGCTTCGTCGAGAATGATGAAGGCGTCGTTGAGCGTGCGGCCGCGCATGTACGCCAGGGGCGCGACCTCCACGGCGCCGCGCTCCACCAGGCGCTGATAGGCGTCCATGCCCAGCATTTCGTGCAGCGCGTCGTAGAGGGGGCGCAGGTAGGGGTCTACCTTCTGCGCCAGATCGCCGGGCAAAAAGCCCAGCTTTTCACCGGCCTCCACGGCCGGCCGGGTGAGGATGATGCGCTCCACATCCTTGTTTTTCAGGGCGACCACAGCCATGGCGATGGCCAGATAGGTCTTGCCCGTGCCCGCCGGGCCGACGGCGAAGGCGCAGGTGTTGTGCTTGATGGCGTCCACATACTGTTTCTGCCCCAGCGTTTTGCACTTCACCTGGCGGCCGCGGTGGGTAATGGCGATTACATCGCGCATAATCTCGCCGATGCGGTCGGCGTTGCCTTCGCTGGCCAGTTCGATGGCGTAGCGAATGCGCGTGCGGTCCACCGGTTCCCCACGCTGAATGATCTCCAGAAGTTTTGCAAGCGTCAGCCGCGCCAGTTCCACCTTTTCCGTTTCGCCCGAGAGCATTACCTCATTCCCATGGGCGTAAATATCCACGCCCAATTCCTCGCGGAACAGGGCCATATTTTCCTCGCGAATGCCGAAAAGCGCGATAAACTGCTCAGGCGCGTCCACGCGCAGAACGGCGCTCGCGGCGCCGGTCGTCGTTTCCATGAATTGCCTCTATCCTTCCTGTGCGAGCGCCTCCCGCGTCGTGGCAATATCGCGATGTATTTCCACAATCGCGTCGGCCCGCAGCCTTCCTTCTTCTATCATACTATAATCTATCCATTTGTCAACAATTTGAAGCGCATCCGCGTCGATTTGGGCAATTTCCGCTTCGGCAATTGCAAACGCCTGTTCGGAAAGGGCGGCTTTCAGCGTCGTTTCATCCACGGGAACAAGGCGCTCCTCATACTCGGCGTAGGTGGTGCGCTCAATCATCAACGGCAGAAACATGCCGCCTACGGGCAGATGCTCGACCGTAGTTTCGCACAAGGGAAACGCCTCGGCCGGGGAGAGCGTCCAGGACCAGTCCAGCAGCCGCAACACGCTGTCTGTGCGCGTGCGGCCCGTATAGACGCGCTCCACCCGGGTCAGCTCCGCCTCGGCTTCGGCCTCGACCCAGGTGCGGGCCACAACCTCGCCCAAGGCGGCCACGCCGCGCGTTTCTTCGGCGCTTACGCGCTCTTCGCCGCGAATAAGCACATCGCCTTTGCGCACAGTATCGCCGGGCTTGACCGCCGCCACCCCGCTCTGGGCGTTGACAGAGACAATCACGCCGTCGCAGGCGGCTACCAAATCGCGCGCGGTTTCCAGTTCATAGACCTCCGGCGCCTCCAGCGAGGGCGCAACCTCCACCAGCAGGCGCACGCCCTGCACGCGCGCGCCGACGAAGGAAAAGTCCTCCGAGGCCGCCGAAAGAGCCAGTTCGATGCCGTTGGCGTCCACATCCCGCGCCGCCATGCCGGGGCGCACCCCCATTTGGGTAAGCATCTCCCGCACTGCGGCGGCGTCAAAGGCGGCCGTGCGCTCGCCGACGAACGCTATGTCCACCATCCAGATGCGCTGCGTGTAAAAAAACAACAGCGCGGCGCACAGCGCCAGGCCGGGCAACAGCGTCCAGCGGCGCAGGAAAAAGCGCTTGAGCGCGTTCAGCCCGGTAACGCGTTGGATTTCCAGGCGCAGCGAGTGGCGCTCGCACAAGGCGTTCAGCACCCGCGCGCCGCGCTCGCCGGTTTCAAAAATCATCGCCCGCGGCCCGTCGCGCACCACGCGGGAAAAGACCGCGCCGCCCTCCAGCGCGCGCTCGAGCAGCCGCTCGAGCATCAGCCCCTCAACCCGCAGGCGAATCATGGTCAAGCTCCACTTTGTCCAGCACGCCGGCGACAATCAGCGCGCCCACGCGCACCTCGCGCAGCGAAAGGCCGCGCCCATGCAAACAGACCGCGCCGCCGCGGCAGCGCATGCGCACCAGTTCCGGGCTGTACGCATCCACGCCCAGATGATTTTCCACCAATGCCCGCCGGTCGCCCACGGTCGTCACGCGCACCTCGCGACCGGGATTCGGGGCCCAGGCAAGTTGCCCGGGCCGTTTTTTCGTTTTCATGGCCAACACCTCGCCGGAAGCAATCCTCAAAAAACCCAACAGAGCCCGGCTGGCGCCCCGCCCGGCCGCAGGCGACCGCGGCGAACGAACGCGCCGTTCCTGTTGGGATTTTTCTGGCAGCGCCGCGTCTTCCCGGCGCGGCGTCGCCGTCTTTGCTTCTACGGTATGCGGGGCGCGGCCCGGTTATGGCCGCCTCAACGCACCTGACCGTCGCCGTAAAGCACGTATTTGTAGGAAACCATCGCTTCCAGGCCCATCGGCCCGCGCGCGTGCAACTTCTGCGTGGAAATGCCTATCTCCGCGCCGAGGCCAAACACGCCGCCATCGGTAAAGCGCGTAGACGCATTCACGTATACCGCGGCGGAGTCCACCTCGCGGGCAAAACGGCGCGCGGCGGCCAGGTCTCGGGTGATAATGCACTCGCTGTGATGGCTGGAATAACGGCGAATGTGCGCAAGCGCCTCGTCGATGCCGGAAACGACCTTTACCGCGAGGATATAGTCGAGAAACTCAATGGCATAGTCGTTTTCGCAGGCGGGCACGGCTTCCGGAAGAATTTCGCAAGTGCGCGCACAGCCGCGCAGTTCGACATTTTTTTCCTTCAGGCGCGCGGCGATGGCGGGCAGCGCCTGCAGGGCGATTTCCTCGTCCACCAACAGCGTTTCCAGCGCGTTGCACACAGAGGGGCGCGAAGTCTTGGCGTTGAAGACGATTTCCGCCGCCATGGCGATATCCCCGCTCTTTTCCACATAGGCGTGGCAATTGCCCACGCCGGTTTCAATGACCGGCACGGAGGCGTTTTCCACCACCGAACGAATCAGGCCCGCTCCGCCGCGGGGAATAAGGCAGTCGATATAGCCGTTCAGCCGCATCATGGCCGTGGCCGTTTCGCGGGCGGTATCTTCAATCAGGCAAACGCAGTTTTCGTCCATCCCCACCGCCTTGAGCGCCGCGCGCATGGCGGAGGCGACGGCCGTATTGGAGCGGATGGCCTCCTTGCCGCCGCGCAAAATGCAGGCGTTGCCGCTTTTCAGGCACAGCGCCGCCGCGTCGGAGGTGACGTTGGGGCGCGCCTCGAAAATAATGCCGATTACGCCCAGCGGCACGGTGATTTTCTCCATTTCCAGGCCGTTTGCCAGCGTCGCGCCGGAAAGCACCCTGCCCACTGGATCGGGAAGTTTCGCCACATCGCGCACGCCTTCCGCCATGGCGCAAACGCGCGACGGCGTCAGGGCCAGGCGATCCAGCATTGCGGCGGACATGCCGCCCGCGCGGGCCGCTTCCACATCCGCAGCGTTGGCGGCGAGGATCTCCTGGGCATGTTCTTCCAAAGCGGCGGCAATGGCCTCCAGCGCGCGGTTCTTCTGCGCCGTGGATGCGTTTGCCAGCGCCCAGGCGGCGCGCTTGGCCGCCGCGCCGATGGCCTGCAAATCCGTCATGTTTCAGCCCTCCCTGTGCGCGCAAAACACGGTGCCGATTTTCTCGCCGTCCAGCAGGCGATAGAGGTTGTCCGGGTCGGAGCCGTCGATAATGGCGGTGACGATGCCTTCCCGCGTGGCGATGTCGGCGGCTTCAATTTTGGTAATCATGCCGCCAGTGCCGCGGCTGGAGCCGGTACCGCCTGCGATTTCACGAATATGCGGCGTAATCTCTTCCACCATGTGAATCAGCTTCGCTTCCGGGTTTTCGCGCGGATTCTGCTCATACAAACCGTCTATGTCGGTAAGGATCACCAGCGCGTCGGCATGCACCTCGCGCGCAACCAGCGCCGAGAGCGTGTCGTTGTCGCCAAAAACGATTTCCTCCACCGCGACGGTGTCGTTTTCATTCACGATGGGCAAAGCGCCCATATCCAAGAGACGCTCAAAAGCGTTCTGGATATTCATGCGGCGCAAACGGTCGTCCACGCAATCGCGCGTGAGCAGCACCTGCGCGGTGACATGGCCGTACTCGCTGAAAAGTTTATCGTATATGTACATAAGTTCGCACTGGCCCACGGCGGCGCAGGCCTGGCGGCCGCCAATGTCGTGCGGGCGGCGCTCCAGCTTGAGTTTGCCCACGCCTACGCCAATTGCGCCCGAGGAAACCAGCACGATTTCACGCCCGGCATTCTTCAAATCCGAAAGCACGCGCGCCAGATCGCGCATGCGCCGGAGGTTGAGTTTGCCCGTATCATGCGTCAGCGTCGAAGTCCCCACTTTGAAGACAATGCGCTTTGCGTCCTGCAGTCGGTTCATCGTTTCCTCCGCGTTACAGTTTTAAGTCGGCCAGTTCAAAGCCCGCGCGCACAATGCTTTCGGGAAGCTGCGAGAACATCGAGCTGATGGACTCGTAATTGTAAAAGCGCATAATCGTTTCGGCGAACATGGGCGCCACGGAAATGGTTTTAAACTTGGGATGGCCGATGATGTTGGGGTTGTCCACCGTGTCGGTGGAGAAAACGGCCTCAATGGGGCTGGCGTCTATCTTGGTTACGCCGCGCGCGGAGATGATGTTGTGGGACAAAAGCGCAAACACGCGCTTGCAGCCGTGTTTCTTCAGCGAGTCCGCCAGATTGACCAGCGTGCCGCCGGAGATGGTGAAATCGTCCACCACCAGGCAATCCTTGCCTTCCACGTTGCCAATCACTTCCAGAACCTGGGCGTTTTCGGTATGATCCACGCGCTCCTTGTCGCCGATGGCGATGGGCAGGCCCAGCGCCGAGGCGTATTTGCGCGCCTGTTTGGCAAAGCCGGCGTCCGGAGAGACCACCACGGCGTTGGTCAAATCCATGCAGCGCACAATTTCGGTGAGCATGGGCATGGCGTAGAGGTGATCCATGGGCTTTTTGAAAAAGCCCTGCACCTGTTGGGCGTGCAAATCCATGGTCACAAAGCGGTCTGCTCCGGCCAACTCCATACACTCGGCGCACACGCGCGCGCGAATGGACACGCGCGGCTCGTCCTTTTTGTCGCCCTTCGCATAGGCAAAGTAGGGCATCACCAGCGTCACCGTCAAGGCATTGGCGCGCTTGAAAGCGTCCATCCAGAAGAGGATTTCCACAAATTCGTTGTTGGAGTGCATGCCGATGGGCTGCACGAGATATACGTCACGGTCGCGAACCGACTCGTTGATGCGGACGAATGTATTGCCTTCCGAGAAAGTAATTACCTCTGCGTTGCCCACCTTGCGGCCCATATAGCGGCACATGCGTTCGGCAAATACCTGGCCGCCGCTGCCCGCGAAGATGGATATATTCGCGCTGTCAAACACCCTTCAACACTCCTTTTCTCGTGTGCGCGCCCATGGCCTTTGCGCCCCGGCCACAAGGCGCCTGCTACTGACAATCAGGCGTGCGCCTTTGCGCAGACAACCTCGATTTCCACGCGCGCGCCGGCCGGAAGCCGGGAAACTTCCACACAGCTGCGGGCGGGGTAGTCGGGGCCGAAAAATTCCGCATAAATGGCGTTCACCGCCTGAAAGTCGTCCAGACTGACCAGGAAAACCGTCGTTTTGAGCACGTCCTGCATACAAAGGCCCATTTCATCCAACACGGTGCGAATGTTTGCAAGCACTTGCCGCGCCTCGGCCTCTACGCCGCCGGGAACAATTTTGCCCGTGGCCGGATCCATGGGAATCATGCCCGACAGATAAGCGACGTCGCCGTGCCAAACGGCGGTGGAATAGGGGCCGATGGCCTTGGGGCCCTTCTGGGTGAGGAAGCAGGTTTTCATCTGTTTTCTCCTTTCGTTTACCAGGCGATGGAAGGCGTCGGCGACGCCGTAACGCGCGTCTGCGTGCCAACATAGTAGATGTTGTTGCCGGGGTTGTAATAGTCCGAAGAAATCTGTACGGTCAGGGAGTCGATCTTCTCGCCGGTCTCCCAGTCGTAGCTGTCGCGCCACAGCTGGCTGCGCATACCGGTTTTGCCGGCGGTAACCAGCACCTTTTCGTCGGTATAAGTGGCGTACCGGCCCTCAGTGTCGATGCGAATGCTCTCGCTCGTCGGCTGAATATCGTCTTCAATGACGACTGAACGGAATTCATAGCGATAGGGCGGGCGCTGGCCGTAGATATATACAGAGGCGTTGTCGTCGTCCACATTGGTATAGATATAGATGGGCGCGTCCGAATCGTTGCGGAAGACAAGGTCCTTGCTGCCGGAATCGGTCACAGCGGCGTCCATACTGGGGCCGATATAACCGACGGTCATGGAGTGGTTATAGCGCTCCACAATCGTCACGCCGGCATGCAGAAGCGCGCCATAGAGCGTCGTGGAGGCCTGGCAGGTGCCGCCGCCGATGCCAGTGGTACTCTCGCCCTCCGAATATTCAATGCCCTCCTTATAGCCGTTGGCCTCCGTGCGTTCCAAGGCCACGGCGTTGAAGCTGACCGTCTCTCCCGGGTCGACCTTCATGCCGTTGAAGCGCGACAGCGCCACATAAATATTGGTCTTGCGGTCCCTGGAACTGCCGTCCACGCTGGTCACGCAAGCGCCGATGGGATCGCTTTCGCCCAGGCTCTCCTGCGCCTCGGCGGTGGTAAAAGACGGTTCGATGGTTTCCACCGGCAGGGCAATGCGTTCTTCCTCGGACGCGTAGATCAGCAAATCGTTCAGCAGTTCAAGCGTCTCTTCTTCCTGCAATTGCGAGCCGGTAACCGATTCGCTGATAACGCGCGGACCGTCGGCTTCCGCGGCCACCACCGCGTCCACAGGCTCCACGTCGGTCACCGCGTGGATGGAAGCGATAAAGTCGGCCAGCTTGTCCTCGTCGTAGGTGATCTGGCTGGTAAGGTAGTATGGCTCGCCCTGCAGGGATTTTACCTGCGCCTTGCGGGAGAACAAATCGCCCACATGGCCAAAATTCCAGGCGCGCACAAGCGTCTCTTCCACGTTGAGGTCGGCGTCCACCGTTGCGGGCGAGAACGTCCAGGACGTATCGCCAAAGTAGAGCTCATAGCTTTTGTTTTGCCATTCCTGCTCGATATTCTCAAAGAGGGCAAAACCCTCCTCGCGGGTGTAGCCGCGCAGGCTTACGCCGTTGACATAGACGTTATAAAACTGCGGCGTGCCGATGCCGAGGGTAATCACCGTATCCAGCGCGAACCACAAAAGCCCCACCACAACCGCCAATACGCACCAGCCCACCAGACGCTGGCGGAACGTTTTGCGTTTTTTGGGCGGCTGGGCGCGCCCCGGACGGCGGGGAGCCGGGGCGGGACGCGCGCCCGGCCTTGTGGAAGGGCGGCGCACGCTTGCCGGATTGGTTTGCCCGCGTCGCGCGGGCGGATTGCGACGATTCTGCATTTTCTATAGAAACTCCCTTTTCAGAGCGGCGGTGAAGTCGTGTAATTTCTGCCCCTGTCGGGGTCTTCTCATTATAACACATTCTTCCCTGCAGCGAAAGGGGCGATACCCGTAAAAATCGGGAAAAAAGCCCATGAAAACATAATCGCGCCACAAAAGAGACGGGAGCGGGGCCGTCCAGGCCGCCGCTCCCCGCGCCTCACAGGGCGATTTTGTCGTAAAAGGAAGTCCCGTCCAAGCGGGCGCGGGCGCCGAGCGCTTCCAGCACCGTGGCCGACACGTCTGCAAACGTATCGCGCACGCCAAGCTGCACGCCTTCCTGAAGCCCCAGGCCCCAGGCCAACACCGGCACGCGTTCGCGGGTATGGTCGGTGGTGGGAAACGCCGGGTCGCAACCGTGGTCGGCAGTGATCAAAAGCATGCCGTCCTCGCCCAGCAGGCGCAGAATTTCCGGCAGGCGGCGGTCAAACGCCTCCAGGCAGCGGGCGAAGCCGGGCACGTCGTTGCGGTGGCCGTAGAGCATGTCCGTATCCACCAGATTGGCAAAGAGCAGGCCGCGCCAGTGATCCTTCTTCATGTATTCGAGAATCGCATCCACGCAGGCCTCGTTGCCGGCGGCGTGATTGGAATGGGTCAGGCCGCGATGGTTGAAAATATCCTCAATCTTCCCCACGCCCAGCACGTCGAAACCCTCGCTTTTGAGGGCGTCCAGCATGGTGGTTCCCGTGGGATCCACGGAAAAATCGCGGCGGTTATCTGTGCGCACAAAGTGGCCCACCTCGCCCACAAACGGCCGGGCGATGACGCGCCCCACGGCGTGCTCGCCCTTGAGCAGGCGGCGGGCGATGCGGCAGATGTGCCACAGTTCCGCCGGGGGGACGATGG
>CAJFUU010000072.1 GCA_904420265.1 uncultured Clostridia bacterium | reverse complement strand
CGCGCCCTCGCGGTCCTTGGTGCCAAAGGCGTTCCAGGTGCTCGGGCGGAAGATGTCCTTTTCCGGCACGTTGTGCATGCACACGGGAATGCGCAGCATCGAAGCCAGCGTGATCAGGTCCGCGCCGATGTGGCCGTAGTGGAAGGCGCCGTGGTTCGCGCCCCAGTTGTTCATCACGCTGTAGACGTCGGTAAAGGCGTCCGTGCCGGTCAGACGCGGCACAAACCAGGTGGTGGGCCAGGTGGGGTCGGTGCGCTTGTCCAGCGTGTCGTGCACTTCCTTGGGCAGCTCGCAGCTCCAGCCTTCAGCGATTTGCAGCACCGGGCCAAGGCCGTCCACCATGTTCAGGCGCGACATGGTCATCGGCATGCCGCCGCGGGTGGTCAGGTGCGAAGAATAGCCGCCGCCGCGGAAGTAGGGCAAATCGCCATAGCAGTACTGCGTGGCGTCGAGGCACTTGGCCGCTTCCTCAGAAGTGATTTCCCACCAGGGCTTCATGGCGGGCTTGCCGTCCTTTTCACACTGGCCGGTGGCGTCGAGCGTGACCGCGCCGGAGTTGATCAGGTGGATAAAGCCGTCCTTGGCCAGGCCTTCGGGCTTCCAGCCGGTCACGCGCTCCACAGCCTCGGGGCTCCAGTAGGTGCGCACGTCTGCAAAGCCCGGCGCAGTGTTGGTAAGCAGCTTGCCAAAGAGCATGGCCACGCCGTTGAGCATGTCGTTTTCCGTGGCCACGACGAACGGCTCGCGGATGCCGTTCCAGTCATAGCTGGAGTTGAGGATGGATTCCATCATGTCGCCGTTGGGGAAATGGTCGGTCCACTGACGCTGGCCCTGGAAGCCCGCGGCAATGGCGTTGTGGCCGCAGCTTTCCTCCACATAGCCCATTTCCGCCAGTTTGGGGTTGCCGATCATCAGATCGCGGCCGATCATGACCATCTTGACGCAGTTTTCCAGCACTTCGCGCTTCTTTTCCGGCGTGTGGGCGATCTCGGGCGGGTTTTTGTCCCAGCCGAGGGTGATGTTTTCGTCCACCCACTTCATGGCGCGCTCAAACTCGTCGTGATCGTAGATGCCCTCGTCCCAGCGGCGGACGATTTCGGACATATCCACGGATTCGTAGCGCATGCCCAGGTATTTTTCAAACAGCGTGGGGTTGGGCGTGGAGCCGGCAATGCCCATGGCGATGGCGCCCATGGCCATGTAGGATTTGCCGCGCATCTCGGCCACGGCCAGGCCGGCCTTGGCAAAGCGGAGCAGCTTTTCCTTGACATCGTCGGGAATTTCGCTGTTGCCGGCATCCTGCACGTCATGGCCGTAAATGCCGAAAGCGGGCAGGCCCTTCTGGGCATGCGCGGCCAGCACCGCGGCCAGATACACGGCGCCCGGACGCTCGGTGCCGTTGAAGCCCCACACGGCCTTGGGGGTGAGGGGGTCCATATCCATCGTTTCAGAGCCGTAGCACCAGCAGGGGGTAACGGTCAGGGACACGCCCACGTTTTCGCGCGCAAACTTCTCCGCGCAATCGGCCGCCTCCTTGACGCCGCCAATGGTCGTATCGGCGATGACGCATTCCACCGGCAAACCGCAGCTATGGCGCAGGTTGGCCTCCAGAAATTCCTTGGCGGCGCGGGCCAGGCCCATCGTCTGCTCTTCGAGCGATTCGCGCACGCCCTTGCGGCGGCCGTCGATGACCGGACGGATGCCGATCTTGGGCAGAGAGCCGCGCAGGCGATGGACGGGCTGATTCATGGGGATCGCTTGGGGATTTGCCTTCATACGAAGATTACCTCCTTAAAAACATATTGTTAACGACACTACCATTATATAACCAATTTCTTTGAATAGCAAGCAGTTTTTGTGAGTTTACGGTAGTCGATTTATAGACATTTTCCAGAAATGCTGTTATAATGCTATCAAAATGGAATGCGAATGCCGCGCCGGAGGAGGAATGTGCATGCGCAGCCGTCAAGGCGTTCAAAACTGGTTGTACTGTGCGCTTGTGGGTGTTTTGGGCCTGTATGCGAGCGCGTATCAAACGCTGGTGGGTCAACTTACCGAGCGCTTCGGCCTGGACGAACGGCTGATGGGCGTTCTGCTGGCGGTATATGCCGCCGGCTCTTTATGCAGCGTGTTGGTTTCGGGCATGCTGTCGGATTCGCTGGGCAAGCGCCGGGTGGTTCTGTGCGCGGCGCCGGTGATGTGTCTGGGCCTGGTGTGCGCGGCCACGGCGGGCGCGGTGGCGCTGCTGTTTGCAGGGCTGTTTTTGGCCGGCATGGGCTTTGGCCCCTGCGAGTCCACCGGCAGCGCCCTGCTCACGGACGAGAATCCCGGCGCGTCCACCCGGTGGATGAACATATCGCAAATTTTTTTCGGCCTGGGAGCCATTGTCGCGCCGTTGGCAGCGACGTGGTACCTCTCCCGCGCCGGGGCTTCGACCTCGGGCGCGCTGCTCATCTGCGCGGGGGCGGTGTTCGTCTGCTGGCTGCTTTTGGCCTTCACCTCTGGCGGACGGCTGGGACGGCCGGCGGTCGCCACGCGGGATCTGAACCCCTTCACCGTGCTCAAAAGCCGCGAATTTCTGCTTTATGGGGTGCTGGTGTTTCTCTATCTGTGCTATGAAAGCGTCGCCCCGGCCTATTTTAAGCAACTGTTTCTGAAACGGGGGGCCGACGAAGGCACTGCGAATCTGGCCATTTCCGTATTTTGGACGGCGATAGTGGCCTGCAGGCTGGTAGGCGCGTTTATGGAGGGCAAGGAAAAGAAGTGTATCGTCGTTTTTTCGCCGCTGGTGGCTGTGGGCGCGCTGCTGGCGCTGCTGGCGCGCGGAGATGGTTTGCGCTTGCTGGGCGTGGCCCTTTACGGCGTCGGCTGCGGCCCGGTATGGCCCATGCTGTTTGTGCTGGCGGCGCGGGTGTTCCCGCAGCGCAGCGGCGCTTCCTATGCGGTAATGATGTTCTTTTCCACGGCCGGCAACTCGCTGTCCCCGGCGATCATTGGCGCGGGCGTGAACAACGTGGAAACGACTTTTGTCATCTGCGCCGCGCTGGCGCTGGCGGTGGCTGCGGGCGGCGGCTACGCGGCGCGCAGGTATGTGGCCGGCGCAGCGCATTCCATGTAAACCAAAAGCGTCTTTTCACAGCGCGGCGCGCAAAGAAAGGGTTACAGGCGCGCGCCCGCGCACGTCTTGACAGAAGCGCGCCGCCTTGCTATAATATCAGCCATAACATACCAAAAGGGGGAATTTGCCTTGGACCCATTGGCGGGTCAAATACTGCTCCAGTTTCTTTTCATTGCCATCAACGCCTTTTTTGCCGCGACGGAAATTGCGCTCATTTCCCTGAACGAGAACAAACTTCGCCGCGAAGCGGACGGCGGCGACAAGCGCGCCGCGCAACTGCTGAAAATTGCCGAGACGCCGACGACCTTCCTTTCCACCATTCAAATTGCCATCACGCTGTCGGGCTTCCTTGGCGCCGCCTTCGGCGCGGACAACTTTGCCGAGCGCATCACGGATTATTTCGTCAATACCGTGGGCGTTACATCCGTGTCCGCCGCGACGATCAATACGCTCTCAGTTGTGGTCGTTACCATCATCATTTCTTATTTCACGCTGGTGCTGGGCGAACTTGTGCCCAAGCGCGTGGCCATGAAAAAGTCAGAGCAGATTGCCCGGGCGATCTGCGGTTTCATCAACGGCGCGTCCAAGATCATGCGGCCGATTATCTGGCTTTTGACCAAGTCCACCAACGGCGTTTTGCACCTGATGCGCATCAGCCCGGAAGACGAAGAAGAAGAGGTTTCCGAAGAAGAAATCCGTTATATGGTGGATGTGGGCGAGGAAAAGGGCGCCATTGAGTCCAGCGAGCGGGATATGATTGAAAACATCTTTGAATTCAACAACATCACCGCCGAAGACGTAATGGTGCACCGCACCGACATTCGCTTTATCTGGATGGATTCCACGCACGATGAAATTATCCAGACCATCCGCGAAAGCGGCCTGTCGCGCTTTCCGGTTATCGGCGAGGATGCGGACGACGTCAAGGGCCTGCTTATCGCCCGCGACTATTTGCTGAACGAGGAGCGCGAGGACAGGCAGCCGCTGGAGGAGCTCATCCGCCCGGCCTACTTCGTGCCCGAAAGCGTGCGCGCGGACGTGCTGTTCCGCAATATGCAAATCAAGAAGGTGCACATGGCCATCGTTGTGGACGAGTACGGCGGTACCAGCGGCCTGGTGACGCTGGAAGACCTGCTGGAAGAAATTGTGGGCAACATTTACGACGAGAGCGATCCCCTCGAAGCCCGCGAAATTACCGAGTTGGAGCCGGGCGTCTTCCATGTGGCCGGGCATTGCGATTTGGACCTTCTGCGCGAGCGCCTGGGCGTGGATATTCCCGAAAACGACGAAATTGACACCCTCAGCGGCCTGATTATCAACGAACTTTCCAATGTGCCCGAGGACGGCAGCACTTTTGATATCGACCTGTGCGGCATGCATATACACGTCGATGAAGTGCGCGACCGCCGCGTGGAATGGACCACCGTGCGCCTGCCCCGCAAGGAAGAGGCCGTCGCCCAGCTGCAGGACAGCGAGGAGGAACCCGAGGGAAAGTGACGTGACCTTTCGCAAATAAACGCGCAGAGCGCGGCGCGATCGTCTTTTGTGGCAATCGCGTCGCGCCTGTCTTTTGGCCGCGTTTTGTCGCGCCCGCGCTTTGGGATGCGTTGTATCCCCGCTTGAGCCGCCTTCCGCGGCTGCGCATGCGCCAGGCCGTATGGCCTCGCCAAGGCCGGCGATACGGCCCGGCGGAAATCGGCTGGCGCGCCTGGCGGAGCATCGCTTTCATGTCCGCATGCGCGCTTTTGCCGCGGTCTGCAGCGGCCAACGGTCAAGGCGCGGCTTGCCCTGGACGCCGCCCTTCGATGTCCTGCCGGGAAAGCCCGGATTTATGCGCGTTGCCGGCATGGTTTGATTGGTCTGGCAACGGCCGGATGCCCGGCCACTACATTGACGGCATACCCACCGCCGTTGCCAATGCGGCTGCCGGTGGTTATACGCCGGGCGGCGTCGGGGCCGGCGCCGCACCATTATTCCGCTGATAATAAGAAGGCGCAGCATGGCGTTTTATGCGGTGCGGCGCAAACGATCTTTGCGAAAATGAGCGAGGCCATATGTTCGTCTGATGCAACACTGGGCTTACGGAGGGAATCCATATGAAGTACTATATTGCCAGTTGCCTGTTTACCGCGCGTTTTCCGGATGTCAGCCTCGCAATTCAGCACTATATTGAAAAACGTCGCGACATCGAAATTGTGCGGTGTTGCATACCGAATTTTCGCGTAAAACCCAACGAGGAGCGCATCCCGGACGGGGCCGCCAAAGCGGCGTGGAAAGCGCTGCCTGTTTCGGCTGCATTAAAGCCCGGAGACTGCGTTTACGCGCTGTGTCATAATTGCACAAATATCGTCGAGGAACAGAACCCAGGGGTTTTCGTTCCTTCCCTGTGGGAACTGATTGACCAGGACGAGGCGTTTGTCTATCCGGACTACGCAGGATTAAAGGCGACCGTTCAGGATTGCTGGCGCTCCCGGGAACGCAGCAAAGAACAGGCGGCGGTTCGAAGCATATTGAAGAAAATGCACATCGAATATGTGGAAATGCCTGACAACCACGGGAAAACAGCGTTTTGCGGCAGCACGTTGTACCGCGAACAGCCTGCAAAAAACGCGCGATATGCGCCCAAACACTATGTGGAACAGGCCGCGGGAAAATTTCAGCCGCATTCGCAGGAGGAGCAAATCGCCATCATGCGCGATTATTGCCGCCAGTATAAAACGGATGTCGTCGTGTGCTATTGCCATTATTGCCTTGAAGGATTGCTTCAGGGAGGCGTTGACGGCCGGCATTTGGCGCAGATGATCTTGCCGGGTTTGTTGCAATCGCCCCGCTCCGCAACCTGAAGTTGAATCCGGAAGGCGTCCGTGTTTGCAACGTTTCGAATGCGGCAAAGGCCTCCGCCGCCACGGCGTTCCCTTGCGCGGTTACAGGGCCGGACGATATACGGAGGCATGCGAACTTCGCGCTGGAGCGTGTTTGAAAACTCCGTAAAATGCAATTTTGGCGCTGCAAATTCTTCGCTGAAATGGCGAAAATTCCCTCGAAATGGCGGGTTTTTTCCCGCTTCAAACCCGCTCTGGGGTGAGCGGATGCCGCGGTCTGCCATTTTGAAATGCGCTTTGCATGCGGGCCGCGGGAGGCCGCAGGGCCCCGCGCGGTTTCCTGTTGACGCGCGAAGGTAAAATTGCTATAATGGAAATGCCTGAAAACGGGCAAATATCTGGAGGAATGGAGAACGATTATGGAGAAAAAATTTGCGGGCCTGCTCGCCTGTTTGCTTGCGCTGACGGCGCTTTTTGTGCCGGCGCTGGGCGAGAGCGATTCGTTTGCGGGCCAGTGGCTGCTCACTTCGGCTTACGATGCGCAGCGGGAAGTTTGGGTTGACCCAAGCAACATTTCCATGTCGATTACATTGAACGGGGATGGCAGCGCGGCCATGTCTTCCGGCGGCGTGGAGGCCGGGGATCTGACGTGGAGCGCCGCGGGTACGTCCGTTACCATAGAAGGCGGCGGGACCGTTATGACGCTGGAGTTGCAGAGCGACGGCACGCTGGCGCTGGCGGAAGGCGACGTGACGCTGTTCTTCAGCCAGGCCGGCGCCGCCGGCACGGCGGACATCGTGGGCACCTGGATGCTTGTCAGCGCCGGAGCCGCAGGCGTGACCTTTGATCTGGCGGAGATGGGACTGGAACAGATGACGGTGACGTTCAACGCCGACGGCACCTGTGAAGCGGTATACCTTGGCATAACCGAAAGCGCCACCTGGACGGCGCAGGATGGCGGCGCGCTTGTGACCGACAGCCTGGGCCAGCAGAGCAGCTACGTTTTGCAGGATGACGGCACTTTGTATACCGAAGACGACGGCGTGAGCATGATTTTTGAACGCGGCGAGGCGCCGGCCGCTCAGGATACGCAGGAGGCTGCCCAGCCGCCCGAAGGCGTGCGCACGGATGCGGCGCTGGCGGATTTTAACGGCGAATGGACCATCAGCTATGCCACGGCGATGGGCATGCAGATGGAGCCGGAAACGCTGGGGCTGGATATGAACCTGAGCATCAGCGACGGCAGCATCACCATCGCCGGGTCTGGCGAGCAAAGCGTCTATACCGCCGCGCTTGAAAACGGCGCGCTGGTATTTTCGCAGTCCGGCCTGGAGATGCCGCTCTATCTGTACGAGGACGGCACGCTGTCAATGACGATGAATATGGGCGGCTTAAACGTGGAAATCGTCTTTGAACGCGCCTGAGCACAACCGCGTCCCGCCCAAGGAGGCGCGCCGGTCTGTGCCCAAAGGCAATGCAGGGTAACCTGAAAAACCAAATCCGTCGACATGCGCGGCGGATTTGATTTTTCGCGCCCCGCTGGGGGCGGGACTTCAGAGCAGTTATAGCCATGCGCAAAATCGTCAAAGGCGGGGAAGCGCATGGGCAAAAGCCGGCGCAAAGAGCCAAGCGGCCGCTTCCTTTTGCCGGTGCGAATGCCGCGCGTTTTGTCAGGTGGGCCCAGCAAAAAGTTGAACCGGAAATTCGTCTTAAAAGAGGACCTGTTTTGGCAATGGCCGGAATGCCGCTGTGGAATGCTTCGATGGCGGAAACGCGTTTGTTTGGAGCGCGGCGGCCGGTATGGACGCGCTGCATGGCGAGCTTTTGCAAAGTATTACAGCCCCGGCTTGATAAAATGTTCTGCGTAGCTTG
>CAJFUU010000071.1 GCA_904420265.1 uncultured Clostridia bacterium | reverse complement strand
CGGCCGCCATGGGCATCGAGGCCGTGTTCATCGACAAGGACACCACCCTGCGCTCGCTCAAGCGCGATTTGATGATCGGCCAGGCCTTTTATCGCTAAAATGCATGGCTGCCGGCGGCAAACACGGCCGCCGGTATGCCAATGCGCAAAGTATACAGGAGGAGACCGCGTATGAAAAAGTTTTTGGGACTGGAGTTCGGCTCTACGCGCATCAAGGCCGTGCTCATCGACGAAGCGCACCGCACCGTGTCCTCCGGGGATTACACCTGGAAGAGCAGCTTTGAAAACGGCGTATGGACCTATCCGCTCGAAGAGGCGTGGACGGGGCTGAAGGCCGCGCTCAAGGGCGTGGAAGGCCGTCAGGATGTGTGCGCCGCCGGCGTTTCCGGCATGATGCACGGCTATCTGGCCTTTGACAAGGACTGGAATTTGCTCACGCCCTTCCGCACCTGGCAGAACACCATGACCGCGCAGGCCGCAGAGGAACTGACGAAGTTGTTCGGCTTCAACATTCCCCAGCGTTGGAGCATCGCCCACCTCTACCAGGCGATTTTGAACAACGAAAGCCACATCGGCAATATCGCCCACATCACCACCCTGGCGGGCTACATTCACCACGCGCTCACCGGCGTCAACGCCATCGGCGTGGGCGAGGCTTCCGGCATGTTCCCCATCGACGATGCAACCGGCGAGTACAACGAGCGCATGCTCGACCAGTTCGACGCCCTTATTGCCGGAAAGAACTTGCCCTGGAAGATTCGCGACGTGTTGCCCAAGCCCCTGATGGCGGGCGAAAACGCGGGCAGCCTCACCAAAGAGGGCGCAAAAATGCTGGATGGCCTCCTCGACGAGGGCGTGCCCTTCGCTCCCGCCGAGGGCGACGCCGGCACCGGCATGACCGCCACCAACGCCGTCGCGCCGCGCACGGGCAACGTTTCGGCGGGTACGTCCATCTTCGCCATGGTGGTGCTCGAGCATCCGCTGAAGAATATCTATCCCGAAATTGACATCGTGGCCACGCCGGCCGGCAAGCCCACGGCCATGGTGCATTGCAACAACTGCACCAACGACATCAACGCCTGGGTTTCCATGCTGCGCGAGACGGCGGAACTGTTCGGCGCCAAGGTCAACACCGGCGACCTCTATACCATGCTCTACAAAAAGAGCCTTGAAGGCGCGGCGGATTGCGACGGCGTGTTGGTCTACAACTACATGGCCGGCGAAGGCGTGACGCATCTGGATTCCGGCCGCCCGCTGGTCATGCGCCGCCCGGACAGCAACTTTACGCTGGCCAATTTCATGCGTTCGCAGATTTATGGCACCATGGCCACCATGTGCATCGGCATGGAGCTGCTTCACAAGGAAAACGTAGCCATTGATTCGCTCACCGGCCACGGCGGCCTGTTCAAGACCCCCGGCGTGGGCCAGCGCTATATGGCGGCGGCCTGCAAAGCGCCCGTCACCTGCATGGAAACCGCCGGCGAGGGCGGCCCCTACGGCATGGCGCTGCTGGCGGCCTACATGGTCTGCCGCGAAGCGGGCGAAAGCCTGGGCGATTATCTGAACAACAAGGTGTTTGCCGGCGCAAAGGGCGTAACCCTTGCTCCCGACGATGCGGACGTAAAGGGCTTCGAAGCCTATCTTGCCAACTATACGGCGGGCCTCTCTGCGGAAGAAGCGGCGGTGAAGGCGTTCTAAAGGCGGGCAGGGCATTTCCGCCCGGCTGAAGCTGTCGAAACCGCTCGACGGCCTGTGTGGACAGGGAAGCGGTTTTCCCTGCCAGGCGCCACGGCTCAAATTGCAATTTTGGGCCGTGGCAGTTTCGCTTTTGGCGAAGCTGCAAAATCCGCGGATTCTGCGCCGCTTACCGCCCCGGGGCGGATATTTTTTCTGGGAATTGGGCTTTGCCTGCGCAAAATATCCGCATTTCCGCCGCAGATGCGGCAGTTTTGCCGGTGGAAAACCGGCCGGCTGTGGCTGACCTGGAAAAAATCTTTCAACCGATCGCCGGAAATGGTTTTGCCGGCGGTGCCGCATACCTTTTTGATAAGCTGAAGCGGGCGAAGGCGTCCCTGCCCGCCCTGGCTTTGCGCCGCTTTGAAAGCCTCTGCCACAGGCATTGCGGGGCGTCCGCGCAGCGCCGAAAACGGCGAAGCGTTCGCGATTTCTCCGCAATGGGTTCACCATTTGCAAGTTTGGCGTTCAGAACGCCGCCTTCCTGACATAGCGGCGGGCCGCGCCATACCGGCTTTTCGCCTCTGGTGGACGAACAGTTCGCGCTGGATGACGGCGCGGGCCGCGCGTATCGTTTTGCCGTTCAGAACCGTCGCGGCAACCGCCGGAACGAGGGCGAACATCTTGCAGTCCGTCATATGAGCGCCTCCCTTTGCGGCCCGGAAGGCGCAAGGGCCGGCGCTGGCTGTTTTTCCCGTTGGGGCATGTATCCCTGTCAATATTTTCCACGCCCGCGCTTTTGAGCCCCGAACCGCTGCTCAAGGTGAAGAATCTGTATAATTCAACCATCCTCCCTTGTCACGCGCTCGCGCTTCTGCTATACTCTTGGGCCGAGGAGGAGTGGAATACAATGCTGACCATTGAAAACGTAAGCAAGCGCTATGGCAAAACGCTGGCCAACGACGGCGTTTCCTTCGCCGTGGGCGAAGGGGAACTGGCCGTGCTGCTGGGGCCGAACGGCGCGGGGAAAAGTACGCTGATCAAGTGTATCGCCGGGCTTTTGCGCTTTGAGGGGAAAATTGAAATTTGCGGGCACGACAACAAATCCCTGGAAGCCAAGCGCGCTTTGGGCTATATACCGGAAATGCCGGCGGTGTACGATTTGCTCACCGTTGACGAACATCTGGAGTTCATGCGCCGCGCCTACCGGATGGAGGACGACGGCTACGGCGAGGAACTTCTGAAACGCTTTGAAATGTGGGATAAGCGCGACAAACTGGGCAAGGAACTTTCCAAGGGCATGCAGCAGAAACTGTCCATCTGCTGCCAGCTCGTACACAGGCCAAAGGTCATCATCTTCGACGAGCCGCTCATCGGCCTGGACCCCCACGCCATCAAGGAACTGAAGGAAATGTTCGGCGAACTGCGCGCGGATGGCGCTTCGCTTTTGATCAGCACGCACATGATCGACAGCGTGGAGAACTATTGGGATGTGGCCCATATTATGATGCACGGCCGTCTTGCCGCCGTGAAGCGTCCGGACGACGGGGGCGAACGCTCCCTGGAGGAGCTGTTCTTCGCCATCACCGAGGGCGGGGAGGTAAGCGCATGAAAGGCGCGATGGGTTATCTCGTCTTCACCCGGCTCAAGGCGCAGGTGCGCGAAGTGTTCAAGCGCCCCTCGCGGCTGATTTACTTGCTGTTGCTGGCGGCGCTTTTTGGCCTTATGCTGCTGGGCGGCAGCGGCGAAACGGAAGCGCCCGCGCGCGACGCGCGCGAGTTGCCCATCCTGGCCGGGGCGTTTTACGGGCTGATGTTCGTGGTGCTGGTCAATTCCGGTTTTAAAAACGGGGCCAGCATGTTTTCCCTGTCGGATGTAAACCTGCTCTTTCCCGCGCCCATCCGGCCGCGCACGGTGCTCTATTACGGCCTGGTCCGTCAGCTTGGAACCTCGCTTCTGCTGGGGCTTTTCCTGCTGTTTCAGTATGGTTGGCTGCATTCGCTTTACGGCATCGGCGGGGGCATGCTGGTGTTGATTGTGGCGCTTTATGGCGTGAGCGTATTCCTGGCGCAGGTAGTGGCCATGCTGGCCTATTCGTTCACCAGCGCCAGCCCTCGCCGCCGCACGGTTGTGAAATGCTGCGTTTACGGCGTGCTGGCCGCGTTTGTGCTGGCGGTGGCGGCGCGCGCGGCGCTGACGGGTGGACTGACGCTGGATTCGCTGGTGGCGGCGGCGGATTCGTCCCTGTTCCGCCTCATGCCTGTGGTGGGCTGGATGGCAGGCATATTGCGCGGGGCCATGGCCGGGGATATGCTCATGTTGGGCGCGTACGCGGCGCTGACGGCGGTATTTCTCGCTATCATGGTGGTGCTCATCGCCCGCTACAACCACGATTTTTATGAAGATGTGCTGCGCACGGCGGAGATTTCCCACTCGGCCATCACCGCCCAGAAGGAAGGCCGCGTGGCCGACAGCGCTCCTGCCAACGTCAAGGTGGGCAAAACCGGTATCGGCGGCGGTTGGGGCGCCAGCGCCATTTATTTCAAGCACCGCCTGGAAAGCCGCCGCGCCCGCCGCTGGCTGCTCTCGCCCACATCGCTGGTCTTTGCCGCGGTCGTCATTGCTTTCGCCGCCTTTACGCGCGATTCCGGGCCGCTGCCGGCGTTTCTGATGGCCGTGTATATGCAGATGTTTTCAGAGGCCCTTTCGCGCTTTGGCCGGGAACTGACCAAGCCCTATATCTACCTGATGCCTGAAAACGCCTTTGTCAAGTTGGTGGCGGCCCTGCGCGAGAGCGTGCGCAACGGGCTGGTGGAAGCGCTGGTGGTATTCGTTCCCGCCGGGCTGATCCTGGCGCTGGACCCCTGGACAATCGCGGCGCTGGTGCTGGCCAGATGGTCGTTTACGCTGGTATACAACGCCGATACCGTGGCCGAAATGCGCCTGTTTGGCGGCGTATCCTCCAAGTTCCTGACCATATTCTTCTATTTCCTGTTGATGCTGGTCATCGCCCTGCCGGGCGCCGTTGCCGCCATTGTGCTGGGGGCTATGGGCGTGCATCCGGCCCTCTGCTACGCGGCCCTGGCCGTCCTGAACGTGCCTGCGTCGCTGTTGGCGCTGTTCCTGTGCCGGAATATGTTGCAATACGCGGAGTTGAACGACCGGTAAACACGAGGCGCGTTTCAGTCCGTCAAAAGGGGAAGCCGGATGCGGCGGCGGGGAAATTTTGCGGTTGTGAATTGACAGAATCCGCCGCCGTATGGCCTGCGCTCTTTCCAGGATTGTGGTTTTTGCAGCGGAAGCGCGATGGGAAGGACGATACGGGAACGCGCGCCAATTGCGGAGCAACGGCAGAAGGCGCAATACCCGGCGGGGAATTTGCTCCCGATTCCCGGGCCGTCCAACTCCTTTCGACAGCCTGGGACGCGCCCGCAAGGTTGCCTGCAAAGATTGCGGCCAAAACATTGCAGGGCGGCCTGCACAAGCAAATCCAGCGACGCGCGCGGCGGGTTTGCGGTACTTATCCGGAGACAAATGGATTCTACTGGAAGGATATTTGCCCATCACAATTTGCTTGCGTTTTTGTGAAAACTTCATCTGCAAATTGTGATGGGCAAGGGCACAAACCTGGAGGACTTTGCGTCAGAGCGCAGGCAACGCCCGCAAACGCAAAATTGCCCTGATAAAACAGGCATCGGAAGCAATTTGTGCTTCCCGCGGTGTATTTGCCGAGCCCTGCGGGATTGTCAAATGCAGTCGCAAGGCGACAAACTTCGCAGGCGGCGAGGTTTCCTCGGTGCATTTGCCAGGCCTTGCAGAAATGCCAAATGCAGCCGCAAGACGACAAACTCCGCCGAGTGGCGAAGTTTTCTTGTTTGCCGTACTGGCAACCTGCGGTTTCTTGCGTTTGGGCAAACGACCTTGTCTGCAAATCGGATTTCTTCCTTTGCCGGCCTTCTCATCACGTTGGCACTCTGCTGACCTTGACAACACTTGGCGCAAAGCCGGAGGGTTTTGCGGTTTCGTTGAAACTGCCGGCGGCGCAAATCAGGAATATGGGACGCGGCGCCTGGTCAGGGGAGAGGGAAACGCGTTCCCCGTCCACACAGGCGGCCGAACGGTTTGGCAGATGAACGCTTCCGCAAAAAGCGGAGGCAATTTTTATTGTACATTGTCCCTTTTGAAACGGGGTTCGGCCTGTCAAAAAACCTTCCGGGAAGGAGAGCCGCGCAGAACTTCTGTGGCCGCAGGAAAGCAGTAAAAAAACGGTTAGTATCGGGGATATGACACCGAAAACGGCGCTTCCCATGGCGAAAAGGCCGGCAATTTCGCACAGAACCGAAGATTTTTCGCCAGGCAACGCTTCTCGAAACAGCAGTTTGCTGCTTCTTTGACAACCTGCCCCCGCTTGGAGCGAGTTTTTCGGAGAACACATCGCTGTGCGTAAAAACGCCAAACCCCTTTCCAGTAAGAAAAGGAAGCGCAAAGACAAAAGCCAACGCAAAGAGGCCAAGCGTCTGCTTTCAGCAGCATTTGGGGAAACTGGTGCATGCGCCGGCAATTCAGAGCGCACAAGCGCTGCCGGGATCATGCCCAGATAGGGCTTCGTCAAACCGCCAGTTCAGCCGATTTATGGTTGCCGCATCCGCCGCACAGCCGGTCTGCGAGGCTTATGCGCATTCCTTGCCGAAGCGCCTTCTGTTTTCAGAGCAAACAGAGGCGTCCTTTCCGGCCTGGAAGGTTGAATCCGCGCACGCTGCGCCATTGGCCCGTCCTCGTCAAATCACGCCGGAATGAAAATCCGCCCGGCGCAAATAGTGGGGTATTCCGCGTTTTCATATCGTGAAGGCCCTTGTCTTTGGCCTGCCGCGCGGCGCGCCAT
>CAJFUU010000070.1 GCA_904420265.1 uncultured Clostridia bacterium | reverse complement strand
CGCCCCAGCGACAAAGGCGCATCCTTGCCGCGGCACTGTTCCCAACGCCTATACAGCGAACCATACTGCGCGCGTTTTGAAAATGGATAAGTCAAGGGCAAGCCGGCTGCGGCCTGCCGCCACACTCTTGACGCGCCTTCATGCGGCGCTGCAATGTGAAAATCGCGCATTCGGGGAAAGCCTCTCTTCCTCGCTGAACGGGATGGCATCCACACGGTCGTCGTCTATTATGAAAAACCGCCATGCTTGCGCTTGGCGGTTCGTGCATTTTAAAAAGCCGGGTCATTACTTCGGTTTGAGCGCCTCAAATCGGTCTATCTGTGCGCCGCAACGGTATATTGCCTCCGCTCCTGCGCGCAAAACGAATCGCATCTGCATTCTTGCAATCGCCGCCAATTGCAGATAAGTCATGCGGTCAGGCCGTGCTCAGAAAGTTTCTGCGTCTTTGCAATAAATTCGCAACCGGTTCCTTTTGCCTGCGTCTTCAATATCAGGTTCCCTGCATTGTCTTGTCCCTTTGCCGGAAATGCGCGCCATCCGTTTTGATATATCTGGATGCGAGTGCGAAAAACTATCCAGCAAGCATTTATCTTCGGCCCGTCATTCCCATACATGCAAGGGAAACCGGCTGAGACGGCGAAGCGCTGCATGCGCATGGGAAACGTGTCCAACGTCTGCAGCACTACCCCACCGTCCTTTGCGCTGCGGAAAAGGATGTCTTCCAAAGCCTCCAGGCCGTCCAATCGGGATTCTACCCGTACGGCGCTGCTTGTGCAGATTTACGCGTCCTTCCTGCGTTCCCTGCGGGCGCGGCGGTTGGAGAAGGCGATAATGGCCGCTATCACCGCATAAGCCACGGTAAAGCTGATGAGCATATCCCAATAAGCCGTGCGGGCGTTCTGCTGCAAGAGCCCCGCCAGATAAACCAGCAACCAGGCGCAACCGAGAGAAAGGATGTAATGCAGCACAAGCATCAAAAATCCCTTTGAACGCTTGCGCTGCGTGCCGAAGCCAAACAGGTGGTAGGCGACGATGGGCACAAGGCAGGCCAACGCCCGCGCCAGGATGTTGATGTTCGTATCCGTCGCCATGCCGTTGCAAAGCTGGGCGATGCTGCTGACCACCGTAAGGACAGCATAGCCTGCGGTCCAAAGTTGAAAAGCGCTGATCCATTTGCGTTTCATGTCATGTTTCTCCTTTCTCTGGCGCCAGGCGCAATTCCGCCGTCGCGCCCATCAGGGCCGCCTCGGCCGCGTCGTGTGTGACCAGCACCACCGTCGCCTGCGCGCAAACGCGGCGCAGAAAGGCCGCCGTCTGCGCGCGCGTATCCTCATCCAGGCCTTTGAACGGCTCGTCCAGGAGCAATACCTGCGGCTGGTAAAGCGCCGCGCGGGCAACGGCTACGCGCCGCCGCATGCCACCGCTGAACTGGGAAACGCGCTTTTCCCCCGCATCTTCCAGCCTGAGTTCTGCAAGCGCGGCGTAAATTTGCGCGTCTGTCACCTGTGCAGGCGCGGTCAGTCGCACATTGCGCGCCGCGGAAAAGTGCTCGATGAGCCGGTCTTCCTGAAACACCGCCGCCACGCGCGCATCCGCGGGCAGGAGCACTTCCCCCGCGTCCGGCGCGAGCAGGCCGAGGATGATATTGACCAGCGTAGTCTTGCCGCAGCCCGAGGGGCCGCGCAGCGCCGTCACCGCACTTGCCGGAAAATCAAAGGATACATCCCGCAGCACAGAACGGCCGTCAAAAGACTTGCTGATGTGCCTCAACGCGAGCAAGGCATTCCCTCCATTCTGCGCTGCAGCGCCGTAATGCCGAAAACCACCAGTTTTTCCAGCGCCACGCTTAAAAGGATGATTGCCAGCGTCCAGGCAAACATCTCCGGCGTGGCGAAAAACAGCTTGGCCTGCTGAAGCGCCGAACCGATGGAATTGCGCGGCTGAGCGATGACTTCTGCGGCGATTCCCGCCTTCCAGCACATCCCCAGCGAAAGGCGCACCGCCGTGAGCAGCATTGAAAAGGCGGCCGGCGCATATATGGCGCGCACGCGGGCAGGAAAGGGTATGCGGAACACGCGCGCCATTTCCAGGAGTTTCGGGTCGGCGCTGTCAAAGCCCTCCAATACGTTTTCATAGGCGATAGGCAAGACCATCAGAAACGATATGAAGATGGAGAGGTTTGTGGAGCGAATCCAGATCAGCGCCAGAATGACGATTGAAGCCACGGGCGTGGCCTTGATGGCAGACAAAAGCGGGCGCAGCAGGATGCGCACCGGCGAAAACGCGCGCGAAAGCGCCGCCAACACAATGCCCAACAGCGTGCTGAGAATAAACCCGGCCAGTATGCGTCCAAAAGAACCGAGCACCGCCTGATAGAAGGAACTTTCCCCCATCAGGCGGATGAGCGTCGCGCATGCGGAAACAGGAGATACCAGAAGTATCTCCTGATTGAGCAACATACTGCCAATTTGCCAGAGCAACAGCCAAAACGCGACCGCGCCCAGACGCAGCAGTTTATCCCTCGCTTTCGGCGACGTAGAAATACGTTTCATTCGCCACCTGGCCTCCCACGGATTCCGGGTTCTGCTCGTAAAGGGCGTCTATATAGCCGCTAGCCTTGGCGATCATTTCCTCGCCGGTGATGCAAACGATATTGCAGGCGGGAATGGCCGCTTCGGCAATCTGCGCGTTTCCAACGATGCCCAGTTCGGCAATCCACTCCGCAGCCTCGGCGGGATTGGCGTTGACATACTCCGTGGAGGCGGCGTACTCCTCCAGGAAGGCGGCCACGGCCTCGGGGTGCTCATCGGCAAATTCCCTGCGCACCACGCATACGCCGGTGATCATGGCGCTGCCGTCCCCCACCTTGTCCCACTCGTCGGTGAGGCTGAGAGCTACGCGCACATTTTCATTCTGCATCAACACGGAGGTTACATAGGGCTGGGGCAAAACGGCGATGGCCGCCGCATCGTTGAGCATGGCGGAGGCGACCTCCGTGGCCTCAGAGCGAAATTCCACCGTTACATCCACGTCAGGGTCGATGCCGTTTTTCGAGAGCACGTAATCCAACGCGTACTCCGGCGTGGTGCCCTGGCCGGTGGAGAAGATGGTCTTGCCGCGCAAATCTTCAACGGACTGAATTGTATCGCCGTTTTCCAACACATAGAGGACGCCCAGCGTGTTGATGGCGGCGATTTCCAGCGCGCCTTCGGTGCGGCCTATCAATACCGCCGCCAGGTTGCAGGGAATCATGGCCGCGTCCAGCTCGCCCTGAATCAGCAAAGGCGAAATCGCGTCCGCCGTCCCTTCCATGGCAAATGTGTAATCGTTGGCGGTCAGGCCCGCTTCAGCGTCCTGCATCAGTTTGACAAGGCCCATCGTCGTCGGCCCCTGCAGGGAGGCGATGCGCATGGTCACGCCGGTCTTATCCGCGGTCTCTTCCGCCAGCGCGGGCGCGAGGCACGCAAAGGCCAGACAAAGAGCCACAGCCAAGGCAAATATCCGTTTCATAAGAAATCACTCCTTCAATTGATTTATACCCATCCCGAGCGGCGGGAAAACAGCGCCCAGAGGACGAAAATAATCTGCGCCGCGCTCAAAACCGGCAAGCCGACGGCAAAACGCCGATGCAGCGTTTTATGGCGGAAGACCATCATACCCGCGTAAGCGCCGGGCGCGCCCAGGAGAAAGGCCAATACGAACAGTACGCGCTCGGGAATGCGCCAGGCGCCCCTGCGGGCTTTGAATTTATCCAACCCCATCGCGCAGAACGCCACCAGGCTCATTGCGACCATCGCACCCAGCAGGAGCATCGCCCTCGCCTCCCCCACAAGCGGTATCCTATATTGACTAATTCCCCGGTGGAACGAAAAATCCTTCAATCCAAATTGACAAATTCGACAAAATCGCCGATAATAAGGTATACACAGGAAGCGGAGGAGTAAACATGCCGAATACCGGACAAGCGGGCAAGCGCAAGGGCGGCCACGCCGCGTTGCGTTGGCTATGTCTTGCTTATGGGCTGTGGAATGTGCTGCTTTACGTCGTTTTCCGGCAGCCGGATTCGTTTATACCCTTTATCGGCGGCGCGCTGTTTGAATCGCTGTTTTGGTTGGGCGCTTGCAAACTTGCTTTGGACGCCCAGGATGGGAAAACCCCGCAACTTCGGGATGCGTTATACCTTCTGCGGGGCGAAAACAAATTGCGCAATTTTGCCGTTGTGCTTGCGACGCTCTTGCCGCTGTGGGTGCTCTCGATTTCCAGCGTGGCGGAAAACCGCGGCGCCGCGCCGGCAGTAGTCACCGTGCTGCGTTGCCTCGCCATTTTGGGAATGCTGACCTGGTTTTTCCCGTATGCGGCGCTGCACGCGCCGCAGGGGACCTCCTCGGATTTGCGCGCCGTTGTATGGCGTTGTCTGCGTACAAATTTGGGAGACATACTCTCGCTGCGTTTGCGCATGCTGCTAAAGTACCTGTTGCCCTTCATCCTTCTTTGCGCGCTCATCCTCGCCCTGTCGCAGCAAGGAGCGTTTGGCCAGGTGCTGCCGGCGGGCGGGGACATTGTCGCCTATACGTATGCCGTATTCGTCTGTCTGGCAGGGCCGCTGTTTTTGCAGACGGAGGCCGGTTGCGCGGCAAAAATTCTCAAGGAAAGCCGCAGAACTGCGCGTTGATCTTTCGGGAAAGGGAGCATATATGGATTCGTTTGAACGCACGCGCCGTCTGATCGGCGCAGAGGCCCTGGATGTGCTTCGCAGGTCGCGCGTAATCGTCTTTGGTCTGGGCGGCGTGGGCGGCAGCGCGGCCGAAGCGCTCGTGCGGGCAGGCGTGGGCAACCTTACGTTTGTGGACGCGGATTGCGTGGAGGAAACCAACCTCAATCGCCAGATTATCGCTACGCGCGAAACGATAGGCCGGCCCAAAGCCGACGTCATGCGCGAACGCGCGCTCTCCATCTGTCCGGAGGCGCAAATTGAGGCCGTACGCGTATTTTACGATATGAGCACCGCCGGGCGTTTTGATCTGGGCGCATACGATTATGTAGCCGACGCCATCGACACAGTATCGTCCAAGCTGTTGCTCATCGAGCGGGCTGCGTCTGCGAAAACGCCCATCATCAGCGCCATGGGCGCGGGAAACAAACTCGACCCTTCCCGCTTCCGCGTGGCCGACATTTTCCAAACCAGCGTCTGCCCGCTGGCGCGCGTAATGCGGCGGGAATTAAAAAAGCGCGGCATTGCGCGCTTGAAAACTGTTTTCTCGGATGAACCGCCCCTTACTGCCCGCGATGGCGAGCGTTCCCCCGCCTCCATCTCCTTTGTGCCGCCCGCGGCGGGGCTTGTATTGGCCGGCGCAATCGTGCGCGATCTGATCGGAGCCGCCGCGCCATGACGGCGGCTCCTTTGCGCCTTACTTGCAGCGGTAGCTTGCGCACATGCTCTCATCGGCCGCGTTGCCCGTGCCGCCCTTCTGGCAGGGCTCGACCTGAATTGAGTGCAGCGAGCAGTAATCGCAGTCCCCACAATGGAACGAGCAGCTCGCGACGCGGCAACGAATACCCGTGTTCGGCTCCTTGTGCTGGTTCATGCATTTTGCCTCCTTGCATTGCAATTTGTCGTTTTTCGACGCGCATAGTCTGCCCAATTTGCCGCCGCATGATTCCGCAACATATTTTTCACATAAATTGGGGTTGACAAACGCCTGCAAAAGCGGTATTATATATGAGCGTTGAGCGAGCACCCTTAGCTCAGTTGGTAGAGCACCTGACTCTTAATCAGGGTGTCCAGGGTTCGAGCCCCTGAGGGTGT
>CAJFUU010000069.1 GCA_904420265.1 uncultured Clostridia bacterium | reverse complement strand
GGCGATGCAAAGGTTACGGCGGCGATGCCGCGCGCTGCGGGCAGTATGCCGGCGGGGGCTTGGCGGCCAGACCTGGCACGCCGGGCGAGCCGGTGTTGGCGGATGGACGCAGTTATCCCCGAAGGCGGCAAACGCGGCGTTGCAAAGGTTACGGCGGCGATGCCGCGCGCTACGGGCAGTATGCCGGCGGGGGGTTGGCGGCCAGCGTCGGCACGCCGGGCGAGCCGGTGTTGGCGGATGGAAACGAAGTTATCCCCGAGGTCGGCAAACGCGGCGATGCAAAGGTTACGGCGGCGATGCCGCGCGCTGCGGGCAGTATGCCGGCGGGGGCTTGGCGGCCAGCGTCGGCACGGCGGGCCAGCCGGTGTTGGCGGATGGAAACGAAGTTATCCCCGGGAATGGCGGCGATGCGCTCCGCTTCGCGCGCATAATCCCACGCCCATTCCGGGCGATCGCCCACAACGGCGTTCGCATATCCCCGCGCCTTGCCGCGGTTATACCATATTTTCCCGCCGCCTTCAACCGCCCGTGTTGCAACCCAAACTTTGCTTGAAACGCATATTTTTTCATGATAGAATAATACCCATGGAGGCGGTCATATTGCGCAGAGAAATCGCTTATGCGCTCAGGCGAACGGCCCCCGTCGCCTGCGGTTACATATTCCTTGGCATGGCGTTTGGCATATTGCTCAATGAGGAGGGGTACGGGCCTTTGTGGGCTTTGGCGTCCAGCCTGTTTGTCTATGCAGGCTCCATGCAATTTGTAATGGTTTCTCTCCTGGCGGCGGGCGCCCCCCTGTATACCGTGGCGGTAACGACCTTTCTCGTCAACGCCCGCCACATATTTTACGGCCTCGGCTTTATAGAAAAGTACCGCGGCATGGGCCGGCGCTTTCCCTATATGGTCTTTTCCCTGACGGACGAGACCTATAGCGTGCTCTGCTCCATGGATCCGCCGGAGGGGCTGGATTGGAACGACTGCGCTTTTTACGCGTCTTTGCTGGATCATGCCTACTGGGTGATCGGTTCGGTGCTGGGCGCGGCGCTGGGCCAGGCCATTCCCGTGGATTTGACGGGCATAGATTTTTCCATGACCGCGCTGTTTGTGGTGATTTTTGTCGATCAGTGGAAGCAGTTCCCCTCGCATGTGCCGGCGTTGATTGGGCTTGTTTGCGCGGTTATTGCGCTGTTGCTGTTCGGGCCGGACAATTTCCTGCTTATCGCCCTGATTGCGGCGGTGGCCATACTGGTCGCCCTGCGCGGCAGATTGGAGGAAAAGGCATGAACGCTGTGTGTATTATTGCCGTGACGGCGCTGGTGACGATGGCGGTGCGCTTTCTGCCGTTTGCGGTATTTGGCAAGCGGCCGCTGCCGCGCGTGGTGGTGTATCTGGGCCGCGTGCTGCCGCCGGCGATTATGGCGGCGTTGGTGGTATATTGCTTGAAGGGCATAGATATGAGCGCTTATCCCTTCGGGATGGCGGAACTGATTGGCGTGGCGGTGACGGCGCTTGTGCATCTCTGGAAGCGCAATACGCTTTTGAGCATCGCGGCGGGCACGGCATGCTATATGGCGCTCATTCGCACGGTGTTTCCTATCCTATAAAGGCGATGCTGACAGGGGGAGGAATGGCAATGTTTCGTGAGATGCGCAGGAAAGGCCAAGCGCTGCCGGCGGCGGCGTGCGTGGAAATTTTGGAGCGGGGCACGAGCGGCGTATTGGCCCTGAGCGGCGACGAGGGTTACCCCTACGCCGTGCCCATCAGCTATGTGTATCACGACGGCAAACTCTACTTTCATTGCGCCCGCAGCGGGCATAAAATCGACGCCATTGCGCGCAGCGATAAGGCGTCCTTCTGTGTAATCGACCAGGATCAGGTCATCCCTGAAAAGTATACCACGTATTTTCGCAGCGTCATCGCCTTCGGCCGCATCCGCGTGCTCGAAGATGATGCGGCGAAGCGCGCCGCCATTGAGCGCCTGGCCGTCAAATACGCTCCGGACGATAACGTCGATAACCGCGCGCGGGCCATTGAGCGGGAGTGGAAACCTCTGTGCATGCTGGAGATGGTTATTGAGCACATGAGCGGAAAACAGGCCGTTAAACTTGCGCGCAGGCAGCAGAAGGCGGGCGAAGGCCGTTAGGGAATACGGCTTTTGCGGCTGAGGGAAAATTGCAGCGGTTGCGCCCGCGCGCGTCGGCCCCAGATGGGGGGCGCGTTGCGGGCGTTTTTTATTCTGTGCTGCAGAGGCAAAATACAACCAGCGTGGAGCACTGGCTTTTCAAATTGCGGGACAACGCCGCCATATAGCTGAACTCGGAGGGAAAACGGCACGCCACATTTGGGCCAAGGACTACTTCGCATGATGGAAGAGTACCCGTCTGAATACAAAAATGCGGTCAAAAGCCATTTTGGATGCAAGCAAAATACTGGAATATTGAAAGAAAAGCAAGTAAAAAGCAGCGCGATGGCGGGCGCAAGGAGGACGACACGGCCATGACAGTTGGAGAAGCGTATGTGGCGCTACAATGAAAGCAAATGCAAAAGCCACGCACGATAAGCCACATAACCCGCTGCGGTGGAAAGTACGCAGCGCGGCGGGAAAAGAATGCCTGAATGAGCGATTAAAATGGCGTTCTAAATGCGAGAGAGTTTTGCACTTCCCGAATGAGAAGGAGAGATTCTCACGCATGTGGACAATGCGTGAGAGAATGCCAACTTTGCTGCGCGGAAGAATCTTCGCGCGGTGGAAAGTACGCAGCGCGGCGGGAAAAGAATGCCTGAATGAGCGATTAAAATGGCGTTCGAAATGCAAGGATTCTGCACTTCCCGAATGAGAAGGAGAGATTCTCATGCATGTGGGCAGGGCGAGAGAGGATGTCAACTTTGCTGCGCGGAAGCATCTTTGCGCGGAGGAAAGTGCGCAGCGCGTCGGGAAAGGAATGCCTGAATGAGCGATTAAAATGGCGTTCGAAATGCAAGGATTCTGCACTTCCCGAATGAGAAAGAAAGATTCTCACGCATGTGGACAATGCGTGAGAGAATGCCAAGTTTGTTGCGCGAAAGCATCTTCGCGCGGTGGAAAGTGCGCAGCGCGTCGAGAAAGGAATGCCTGAATGGCTGGCTTAATGGCGCTGCAAAATGCGAGGGACTCTGTGCCTCCCGAAAGAGCGGGATGGAATTTCCGTGCGCGTGAACAAGGCGGGGAGAATCCCCGGATGTCCGTTTTAAACGGCGATATGAAACGCAAGGCGATTTTAAACGATCCGGGCGATTCGGAGAAAAATGCATTGGCCGCATAAAGGCAAATACGGGAGTGCGCCAAGTTTGCTGCGCAAAAACCGCCCCGCGGTGGAAAGCGCAGGGCGGCTAAAGGTGAGCGTATACAGCCAGTTTTTTAGGGAACGCGACCTGAAGTCAATTTTTCAGGCTGTTGAGCGGGGCGGGGATGCGGCCGCCGCGACGGATGAAGGCTTCAGAAGAGAAATTATGCACCGGCATGACTGGCGCGCGGCCCAGCAGGCCGCCGAATTCCACCGAATCGCCCACATTCTTGCCCGGCGCAGGGATGATGCGCACGGCCGTGGTCTTGTTGTTGATCACGCCGATAGCCGCTTCATCGGCAATAATGGCAGAAATGGTTTCCGCGGGCGTGTCTCCCGGCACGGCGATCATATCCAATCCCACGGAGCAGACGCAGGTCATGGCCTCCAATTTATCCAGCGTCAACGCGCCCTTTTCCGCGGCGCGAATCATGCCGATGTCCTCGCTGACGGGAATGAACGCGCCGGAAAGGCCGCCTACATGCGAGGAAGCCATTACGCCGCCTTTTTTGACGGCGTCATTCAAAAGCGCAAGCGCCGCGGTGGTGCCATGCGTGCCGCACACTTCCAGGCCCATCTCTTCAAGGATTTCCGCCACCGAGTCGCCTACCGCCGGCGTTGGCGCCAGGGAAAGGTCGACAATTCCAAAGGGCGTTTCCAACCGGCGCGAGGCCTCGCGCGCCACAAGCTGGCCCACGCGGGTAATGCGGAAGGCGGTGCGCTTGACCGTTTCAGCGACGATGTCGAACGGCTCGCCACGCACGCTTTCCAGGGCGCGCTTGACTACGCCAGGGCCGCTGACGCCGACGCTGATAGCCGCGTCGCCCTCGCCAGGGCCATGGAACGCGCCCGCCATGAAGGGATTGTCCTCCACGGCATTGGCAAAGGCCACGAATTTTGCGCAGCCCAATCCGTCGTTGTCGCGGGTCAACACGGCGGTCTTTTTGATGGCCTGGCCCAGAAGGGCCACCGCATCCATGTCGATGCCGGCGCGCGTGGAAGCCACGTTCACCGACGAGCAGAGAAAGCGCGTTGTGGAAAGCGCCTCGGGAATGGATTCGATCAAGCGCCTGTCCGCGGCGGTCATGCCCTTTTGCACCAGCGCCGTATAGCCGCCGATGAAATCCACGCCGGTCTGCGCGGCCGCGTCGTCCAGGGCGCGGGCCAACGGCAGAGGATTGTCAATGCCGCCGGAAATCAGCGCCGCCGGCGTTACAGAAATCCGCTTGTTGACGATGGGGACGCCAAACTCCCGCTCAATTTCTTCGCCCACAGCCACCAGGCGTTCGGCCTTGCGGGTGATGCGGTCATAAACGCGGCGGCAAAGCACGCCCACATCGTCGCTGACACAGGGGAACAGGGAGATGCCCATGGTAATTGTGCGCACGTCCAGCTTTTCGCGGTCAATCATGCGCAACGTGTCGAGAATTTCAGAAGTATGAATCATCTGTACGCTCCTCAAATCTGGTGCATGGCTTCAAAAATTTCGCTGCGCTGCACGCGAATTTGCAGCCCCAATTCTTCGCCGAGACGGCCCAGCCGCTCAGAAAGCTGGTCAAAAGCGCAGTCCGGCGAGGAAATGTCCGCTACCAGCACCATGTTGAAAAGGCCGGAAAGTACGGTTTGGGAAATGTCTACAATGTTGGCGTCGCACTCGTACAAAACTGCGCTCACCTTGGCAATAATGCCCTTCCTGTCGTAGCCAAGAACGGTGACGACAGCTTTTTTTGCTTCATTCATGCAATTAACTCCTTTATTGGCTTGGCGCGCATAAAACCGGCAACCGGCGGTTACGCCAATTTTCGACATGTAAGAGTTTTGTAACCCGCGCATCCCTTCATGACGCAAATTTAGCAAATAAGATACGTTTTTGTTCAAAAAAGCGGCGGCCATACCCAATTTGCTTCACAAAAGACGTTTTTGAAACGCAAAAACAACAATATTTTTACTAAAAATTTCGGCAGCGACGGTTACAAGCAGTCATCAGTTGGGAAGTTTTCATCCATATCAGGCGGATCCTCCGCCGCACCCGAGAAGGAGAAAAACCCCTTTAACGCCGCTGGATCGCGCGCCAAAGCGCGCAACTGCTCCCGACTCAACGGTGCGGTCATGCCCAGACAGTCCCTGCAGCGCCGGCCACAGGCGGGGCAGACACAGCCAAGTTCCGGACCGTCCGCATGCACCATATATGTCCCGCAGGCAGGACAACCGCAGCGCATACAAAAACCTCCCTAAAATTCATTTCGACACAGAACCGCATTTTCCTGCCGCATTTGCGCGGCGGAAAAATTTTTTGCATGGCTGTGCCTCGGACGATGGGCACAGCCATGCAGTGTCATTGCGCCGTACTCAAATCCATATAGAGCGTGGTCAGCAGCGGGTAGTAGACGGCGTTGTACATATAGCGGCCCTCAACGTGCGCATAGGCGGAGTAATCGCGCCCGATGATCGGCGTGCCGGTGTTGGACTCATTGATGAGCACCACCAGTTGCTGGCGATCGCCGCTGGTATCCATGACGATGTACTGATCTTCGCCCTCGTTGAACACGTCGATGACTTCGCCCTCGCAGAGGAATACGCGTCCGGTCCACTGCGTGTAGAGCAGGCGCAACTGGTCGTAGTTATCCGCAAGGTTCCAGGCGGCGATGGAGTAGTTGGCCAGCGTCGGCCGGTAGTTGACGGTGAAGTGAATTTCCGCATCTGCGCGGCCATCCATGACGGCCCGGAAGCGAACCACGTTTTCGCCGATGAGTTCCAAATCGGTCAAAAATTCGAAGTCGCCGGTCTCCATGTTGATGTAAAGGCTTTCCTCCACGTAGGGCGAATCCACCTCTATATAGGCGCCGGGTTCGCAGGTGCCGGAAACCAGCATCTGGCGCGTATCGGTTTCGGTTTGGACAGAGGTATCCAGTTCCACCTCGATTTCCAGCTGCGCGCGATAAATGGTCACATCGCGACGGCTTTCGAGATGGTTGGGCGTGCGCACCAGTATGGTGATGACGTTATCGCCAATGGGGTAGACGTTGACATTGGCAGAGAGCAGGCCGCTGCGGTCGACCACGTCGGTCACATCCTCGCCGTTGACCAGCACGGTAGAGCCGGGCACGACCTGCACCTCCAACGGGTAAACGGAGGTGAACACCGTCAGCCCATCCTCGGCAGGGCTGATGACCTGAATGGGCGATGTGGGTGGCTCCACGGTCAACTCCACCGTGGGAAGCTGCGTGCGCGCGCCGTTTTCCTCGATGAGTACCGGCGAAAGGTTGACGACGGCGCTTTCGATATCTTCGGAAATGCCGTCGGCAAACCAGTCGCTGTCGGCAATTTCCACGCGCGCCACGCGGCCCGCAACCACCGTGGAACGCTCCAGTTCGGGAATGTAAATCTGATCGCCGTCCTCGGCAAAGAAGTTGATGGCGTGAGCGGAACGGCCGTCCGACAGGGTGATTTCGCTTACCACAGGGGTGCGCTCACCGCGCGTATACAGGCGGGTGATCTGGTAATCCTGCATCCAATAATAGAGTTTGTAAATGCCAAAGCCGACGATAAATACCGCGGCAATGGCGCACAAAACAAATAACACCACCCGCACGCCGCGGCGGTCCCAAAACGCGCGCGGCGTATCCGTCACATCTTCAATGTGTTCGGGCAACACCTGACCGCACGAGGGACAGACGATGTCGGTGGGGCGAAAAGGTTTATGACAATAGGGACAGTTCAAGCCTATATCCTCCTGCGCATTCTTGCCATCTATTATACTACATTTTTGCCTTTCGCGCATCCCTTGCGCAGAATTTCATATTTTTACCCCACGTTCTATCGACAATCGCCCCAATTGTGCTATAATAAAATGGTGGAGTCTGGAGGTGTGACATGGACGTATTTGTCGAACAGGTGGTATGGCCCGCCCGGCGCGGACTGCGCGAGGCGCTGTTTTACGCGGCCTGGGCGCTGCTGATCGCTCTGGGGCTGCTGGGCCTGATGAGCCTGATGAATATTCTCTATACGGACGCCGGGGGCGCTATGGGGTTGAACTACGTGGCGCTGATTCAGGCGGTTGTGTGCCTGGGCGTCGCTTTCCTGCTCTGGCGCGGCGCCAGGCGGCTGCGCACAGAGTATGACTATACGTTTACCAACGGCGTTGTGGATGTGGCGCGGGTGCTCAACGGGCGCAAGCGCGTCTACCTGACCAGCTTTGAAACGGTGAGCCTGTATGCCGCCGGAGAGGAGGGCTCCAGCGCCTACAAGGCCTGCGCGCGCGAAGCCAATGTACGCGAGCATCACTGGTATCTCAACAAGGATGCGAAAAAATACTTCTTTTTCTATGAAAAGAAGGGGGAGCGGCACCTGGTGGTGCTGGAACTCAACGAGGAAATGGTGGAAGCGATTTTCAACCGTCGCTTTATGCCGGCGGCGGCGTGGGATGGAGCGTATAAAAACATATGAAAGCATATCTGGACAACAGCGCCACCACGCCTCCCACGCCGGCAGTCATTGCCGCGATGACCGCCTGCATGCGCGAGGGCTGGCACAATCCCTCGTCGGTCTACGCTCCGGCGGTGGAGGCGTTGCGGCAGGTGCGCGCCTGCCGCGAGGCTATTCTGGAAAAACTGGACGCGCCGGGCGAGAAATTGTACTTCACTTCCGGCGGTACCGAGGCGAACAATCTGGCCATCCTTGGCGCGGTGGAACGCATGCGCGGGAAGCAAATTGTGGCGGTAAACGCCACGGAGCATCCATCTGTGTTGGCCGCCTTTGACCGCCTGCGCGAAACGGGCCACGATGTGCGCATCCTGCCTGTAGACGGGGAAGGCGCGTTGGACTGGGCGGCGCTGGAAGAGGCTTTGAACGCCGGGGTCAGCCTGGTAAGTTGCATGCAGGTCAACAACGAAACCGGCGCGGTGCTGGACGTAAAGCGCCTGCGCCGCACGGTAAACGGCCGGGCGCTGATTCACGTGGACGGCGTACAGGGCTTTTTGCGCTTGCCGTTTCACTTGGAGGATGTGGACATGTACACCCTCAGCGCGCATAAAATTCACGGGCCCAAGGGCGTGGGCGCGCTGGCGGTGAAAAGGGGCGTGCGCCGGAAGGCGCAGCACGTCGGCGGAGGGCAGGAAGAAAACCTGCGCTCCGGCACGGAAAACACCCCGGGCATCGCCGGACTTTTCGCGGCCGTCAAAGAGATGAACCCTTCCGGGCTGATGGAGAAAAAGCTTCACATGGTAGAGGCGTTTCAAAAAGCCGTGCCCGAGGCGATAGTCAACGGCCCCGCGCCGGAAAAGGGCGCGCCGCACATCCTCAACATGAGCTTTCCCGGCGTGCGCGGCGAAACCATGCTGCACGCGCTGGAAGCGGAGGGCGTCTATGCCTCTACGGGTTCCGCCTGTTCGTCGAAAAAGCGCAAGGTTTCCGCCGTGCTTACCGCCATGGGCCTTTCGCCCGAGCGGGCGGAGTGCGCTTTGCGCTTCAGCCTTTCGCCGCACACCGCCATGGAAGAAATCGACTACGCAGCCGATGTGCTGGGCCGCGTTTGGCCGCAACTTCGGCGCTTTCAGAGGAGATAGAGATGAGAGAAGTATTGCTGGTGCGCTTTGGGGAGGTCCATCTCAAGGGCCAGAACCGCCCTTATTTTCTGAAAACGCTCACTGAGAACGTGCGCCGCGCCGTCAAGCCTTTGGGCGGACAGGTGTGGTTGGCGGATTCGCGCATCTACGTCGCCGGCGTAGAGGATATGCGCGCCTGCGGCGAGCGTGTGCGCCGCGTATTTGGCATTCACTCGGTCAGCCCCGCCTGGGAGATGGATAAGGATTTTGCAGCCGTGGCGGCCAAGTGCGTGGAACTGATGCAGCCGCTTTCCGGCACGTTCAAAGTGTTTGCGCGCCGCTCGGACAAGCATTTTCCCATGGATTCCATGGAAATGGCCCGTGAAATCGGCGGCCGCGTGCTGGAGGCCAATCCCAGCCTGAGCGTGGACGTGCATCATCCGCAACACCGGCTGAACGTTGAAATCCGGGATCACGCCTATGTATGCGTGGAGGAGTGGGAGGCCGTAGGCGGCATGCCCATGGGCACCGGCGGCAAGGCGGCGCTGTTGCTTTCGGGCGGCATCGACAGCCCGGTGGCCGGCTATCAACTCATGAAGCGCGGCGTGATCACCTGCGCCATTCACTTCCAAAGCCCGCCCTATACCGGCGAATTGGCGTTGGACAAGGTGCTGCGCCTGGCAAAGATATTGGGTGAATATGAAAACGGCATGCGCGTCTATCTCGTGCCGTTTACCAAAATTCAGATGCAGATTCACGAAAAGTGCCCGGAGGGGCTGGGAACGCTGCTCACCCGGCGCTTTATGATGCGCATTGCCGAGCGGCTGGCGCGCCAATTCGGGGCGCTGGCGTTGATTACCGGCGAAAGCCTCGGCCAGGTGGCCAGCCAGACGATGGAGGCCATCACCTGTACAGACGCGGTGGTGAATATGCCCGTGTTCCGCCCGTTGATCGGCATGGACAAGCTGGAGATCACCGGGATTGC
>CAJFUU010000068.1 GCA_904420265.1 uncultured Clostridia bacterium | reverse complement strand
CTCCATGGCCTCGGAGATCAGGTCGCCGATCAGTTCGTCGCCGGAGGAGATGGCCGCGACCTGGGCAATCGCCTGCTTGGACTCCACGGGCTTGGAGATTTCGCTCAGGGCCTTGACGGCCGTTTCCGTAGCCTGCTCGATGCCCTTTTTGATGACCATCGGGTTCGCGCCCGCGGCCACGTTCTTCAGGCCTTCGCGCACCAGCGCCTGCGCAAGCAGGGTGGCGGTGGTGGTACCGTCGCCGGCCACGTCGTTGGTCTTGGTGGCGACTTCCTTCACAAGCTGGGCGCCCATGTTCTCAAAGGGGTCTTCCAGCTCGATTTCCTTGGCGATGGTCACGCCGTCGTTGGTGATCAGCGGCGCGCCGAACTTTTTGTCCAGCACCACGTTGCGGCCCTTGGGGCCCAGGGTGATTTTTACGGTATTCGCAAGCGCGTTTACGCCCGCTTCCAGCGCGCGGCGAGCGTCCTCGCCGTATTTGATCTGCTTAGCCATTTTTTATCCCTCCTGATTTATTCCACGACTGCGAGGATATCGGACTGGCGCACGATGATATAATCTTCGCCGTCCAGCTTGACCTCGGTGCCGGCATACTTCGAATAAATGACCTTCTGGCCGGCCGAAACGTACATGGTGACTTCCTTGCCGTCCACGTTTCCGCCCGGGCCCACGGCCAGGACTTCGGCCATCTGCGGTTTTTCCTTGGCCGCCGAGGTCAGCACAATGCCGCCCTTGGTGGTCTCTTCCGCCTCAAGATTCTTGATTACCACGCGATCGCCCAGAGGCTTAATGTTCATACGGGTACCTCCTTCAAGGAATTGGTTTCTTCTCGCTGTTAGCACTCAATAAAATCGAGTGCTAACGATTACGGTTCTTAGTGTACCCATTTTTCCCGGTTTTGGCAATACCCTAACCGTTTAATTTTTGGTTAAATATTTTCTTTTGCCCACCGGAGTGCTATAATGGAAGCAAAAACGCGCGGAATTGCAGCCCCTGTCCGCCTCTCAAGGAGATTCGCCCAGCGGCCTGTAAAATCGGGCCCGGCGATGGGTTGAACCCCCAAAGGGTTTTCAAGCCGCAAAGCGGCGCGGGCGAATTTTGGAGATGGTGGCTGGAGGCGCAGAATCCCCGGGATTCTGTGGTTTCGCCAAAGGCGAAACGGCCACGGCCCAAATGGAAAATTTGGGACGCGGCGCCCGGCGGGGGAGATATTTTCCCGCCGCCTCCGCGCGGCGGAGGTTTTATGGATAAATGGGATAAGCGGTTTATGGAAGTGGCGGATTTGATTTCCACTTGGGCCAGTTGCTATCAAAGCGAGCGCAAAATCGGCGCGGTAATCGTCAAAAACAAGCGTATACTCACCACGGGCTACAACGGCGCGCCCGCGGGCATACGCACATGCGTGGAGCGCGGCGAGTGCATGCGCAAGCGCCAGGGCATCGCCTCGGGCACGCGGCACGAACTTTGCTACGCCATCCACGCCGAGCAAAACGCCATCATCCAGGCCGCGAAGCTGGGCGTTTCCATCCAGGACGCCACGCTTTACTGCACCCACCAGCCCTGCGTGATCTGCGCGAAAATGATCGTCAACGCAGGTATCTCCCGCGTGGTCTACCGCGAGGGCTATCCCGACGATTTCGCCCGCCAGATGCTTTTGGAGGGCGGCGTGAAGCTGGAACGGTACGAGGAGGAAGAACATGAACAGTGAATCCATGCTCATTACATCAGGACACAATTTCGAGGGTTACCGCATCACGAAATATCTGGGAGATTTCTCTGGGGAAACATTGAATTTTACCCGCGAAATTCGATTCGACGAATATGCGGACATGCTCAGCAGCGCCAGAAAAGCCGCCGTTGACACGCTTTGTTCCCGGGCAAAGAAAGCGGGCGCGAACGCCATCATCGGTCTGAGCGTGCATTACGGCATGTTTAAGCAGGGCCCGAACGTTCAAAACCTTCTTGGCGTTATCGCCGGCGGCACGGCGGTGTATATCGAGCGCCTTTGAAAAAAGCGGGTTTTCCCTGCGTCCGGCGCGGCACAACTTGCAAAAAGCTTTACCGGTTATGCCGCCGTGGAACGGAGCCGTTTGCCTCGCCTGTATGCGGCTTGCCGGGGCGCGCAAGCATGGGCGGAGCCGCGTCCAAACAGGCGGCGGCTGTTTTGTGGCTTTCATAGTCCTAAAAAGCCCGCCAAACGCCACAAAATTGTCATGGATTACAATGTTAATTTTGTGCATTATATGTGCATTTTTCGTTATGATATGTTACAATAATAGATGGTCGAAAATCAGGACTTCTGTCCCTTGCGGAGTTCTGTATATTTCATCATAGGGAGGTCATGAAGCTTATGGCTGAGAACCGGGATAAGTATCTTCAGCTGGACGAGGTCATCCGCGAAAACAAGGGGAAACAGGGCGCGGTGATGATTACCCTGCAGGCGGCGCAGAACATCTTTGAGCATGTGCCGCGCGACGTGCAGATCCGCATTGCCGAGGGACTGGATGTGCCGCTTTCCGAAGTGTACGGCGTGGCCACGTTCTATTCGCAGTTTGCCCTGGAGCCGCGTGGCAAGTACGTTATCGGCGTGTGTTTGGGCACGGCCTGCTACGTCAAGGGTTCCAAGAACATCCTCGAGCGTTTGGCGCAGGAGTTGGACGTCAAGGTTGGCTCCACCACCAAGGACGGCCGCTTTACCCTGCGCGACACGCGCTGCCTGGGCGCGTGCGGCCTGGCCCCGGTTATCATGATCAACGACGATGTCTACGGCCGCCTGGTGCCCGACGACATTCCGGCGATCATCGAAAAGTACCGGGCAATGTAATTTATGCCGGAACTGGCGCTGCATATCCTCGACCTTGTGCAAAACAGCGTTTCGGCGGGCGCAACGCGCGTAACGGTAACGATTGTGTACGATACCGCGCAGGATGCGCTTACCATCACCATTGAGGACGACGGCAAGGGCATGGCCCCGGAACTTCTGGAGCGGGTGACAAGCCCCTTCACCACCACGCGTACGACCCGCAAGGTGGGGCTGGGCATACCGCTGTTTAAGCAGCTTGCGGAGATGTGCGATGGGGAACTGACCATTGACTCCACCGTAGGCAGGGGCACAAAAACGCAGGCGCGCTTTCGCGCCTCGCACATGGATTTGCCGCCGCTGGGGGATTTGAAGGGCACGATCGAAACGCTGGTCATCGCCTGCCCGGAACGGCCGGAATTTTGCTTTATCTATCGCGTAGACAAAGAGGAATTTGTCTTTGATACCGCTTTGGTGCGCGAGGCGGTGGGCGGCCTGCCGCTGAATGAACCGGAAATTGTGGGCTGGATCGGCCAGTATGTCGCCGAGGGTATCGGCGAGGTGGAGCGCTCCCGGGCGGGGCGGTAAAAACGACGCGCGGGGCCCCTGCGGGGCGCTCGCATGGGATGGAATCATTTTTTGGAGGTGCTTTTTGCATGAAATCGTTAGCGGATCTGGAAGCCATTCGCCAAAGGACGCTGGACAAGGTTAACCTGCGCCGCGAGCACGAAGGTACGCGCATCGTGGTGGGTATGGCTACCTGCGGCATCGCCGCCGGCGCGCGGCCGGTGCTGCTTGCCTTTATGGACGAGGTCAACAAGCGCGGCCTGTTGGACGTAACGGTTGCGCAGACCGGCTGCATCGGCATGTGCCGCCTGGAGCCGATCGTGGAAATCTCCGTCCCCGGCCAGGAAAAGGTCACCTACGTCAAGGTAAGCCCCGAGATGGTGCCGCGCATTGTGGCCGAGCATGTGGTCAACGGCAAGCCGGTCGCGGAATACACCATCGGCGCGCAGGACAAGTCAGCCCCGTGGCGCGGCTGCCCCTGAAGCCGCGCAAAGGGTAAACCATGAAGGCGCCAAGGCAATATGGAGCTT
>CAJFUU010000067.1 GCA_904420265.1 uncultured Clostridia bacterium | reverse complement strand
CGCGGCAGATTATGGCGCGGTTGGAAGTAGACGGCCAGGTGCGCGGCTCCATCGGCAAGACCATACTCGACAAAAGCAGGGGAACGCAGCGCCAGCTGGGCATTGCTGATCTTGAGCCGATTCGCCTTGTAGAAGAAATTTCGCAACTGGACGTGGTGAGCATGACGCCCATTGACGCCCTCAACAAATTGTTTGAACTCAATGAAAAGGCGCGCCGCATTTAAAAGCAGGAGGAAAGAACATGTGGGATAAGACGGTGCCGATGATTTCCCTGGCCATGCGGGCCGGCTCGCTGGAGGGCCTGCCCACTTTCAACGTGCCCGAGCCTTACGGTTGGCGTTTTTACCGGCCGGGCGACGAGCGCTTTTGGGCGGAAATTGAAACGTCGGCGGGGGAGTTTGACCATCCGGGGAAGGGATTGGAGCGCTTTCAAAGCGTTTTTCGCGATGGGAACCTGGAAGAACGCATGATTTTTCTCACGGACGGCGGCGTACCTTTTGCCACGGCCACCGCTTGGCATGAAAGCGCATCGGAGGGAAGGCTGCACTGGGTGAGCGTCGATGCAGCGCATCAGGGGCGGGGGTTGTCCCGCGTCATTGTGTCGCTGGCGATGCAGCAATTGCGCACGCTGGGTTATCGCAGTGCCTATCTGACCACGCAAACTGCAAGTTGGGTGGCGATCAAGGTTTACCATCGCTTTGGGTTCCGGCCTGTATTGCGCGCGCATGCAGATGAGGAGGTCGGCTGGCAAATTGTATCGGAAAAAACAGGCATAGATTTTATGCAATGCCTGCAAGCAGGCAGATAACGGAGGAGAACATGGCCATTCGCATACTGGACGCAGCCACCGTCGGCCGCATTGCCGCCGGAGAGGTCGTGGAACGGCCCGCGTCCGTCGTCAAAGAACTGGTGGAAAACGCGCTGGACGCGGGCGCGACGTCGGTGACGGTGGAAATCCGCGAGGGAGGAATCGCTTATCTGCGCGTTACGGATAACGGTTGCGGCATAGAACCGGGCCAGGTGCGTCTCGCCTTTGAAAACCATGCCACGTCAAAATTGACCAGCGCCTCGCAATTGGACGATATTCGCACGCTTGGCTTTCGCGGCGAAGCGCTGCCGTCCATTGCGGCCGTTTCGCGTGTGGAGATGACTACGCGCGCCAAGGGCCAGGAATCGGGCGTGCGTCTGAACGTTGAAGGCGGGAAAAACATGACGGTGCGCGAGTTTGGCTGCCCGGAGGGTACCACTGTTGTGATGCGCGACCTGTTTTTCAATCTTCCCGTGCGCCGCGCGTTTCTCAAAAAACCGCAATACGAGGGGGCATTGGTCAGCGATGCGGTCGCGCGCATGATTCTCGGCAACCCTGTCGTTTCTTTCCGGTTTATTAGCAACGGCCGCACGCTGTATCATAGTTTTGGCGATGGCGATTTGCGCCATGCCGTGTTTGCCGTATACGGACGCGAAACCGCCGAGAAAATGCTTTCCATCGACCGCAGCGAGGGCGGTCTGCGCCTGCGCGGCCTGGTAGGCGTGGGCGAACAGGCAAAATCGACGCGCGGCCACGAGGTATTTTTCATCAATGGCCGCAGCGTGCGTTGCGCGCTTTTGTCCCAAGCATTGGAAAGCGTCTGCCGCGAGCGGGTGACCATTGGCATGTATCCCATGTGCGCACTGGAATTGACACTTCCGCCCGCCAGCGTAGATGTCAACGTACATCCCAACAAGTTGGAGGTACGCTTTCGCGATGAGGCGGCGACGCGCCTGAGCGTGGAGAGCATGCTCGCCAGCGGTTTGGAGGGCGGTTCATTGCTTGAGGAAGCACGCAAAAAGCCATCGGAAATCAACGTCGTGCGAACGGTGCAGCAGGTTCCGCTGCATGAAGGCGCCGCGCCGCAATTAAAAACCGAGGTCTCAAATAAAGAAACCGATATCCATAATCCAGAAACCGAAGTCTTTAATAGAAAGACCCAAGTCTTTGATAACAATGATACTCTTCAAGACATGCTGCGCGCCGAACGCAAGCGGCTGGGGAATTTTTCGGACGGTTCTCCGGCTTTGCGCGAGCATGGCGTCGCTTTGTCACAACCTCCGGTACAGTTGCCGCTGGAAGCGCCGCAGGTTTCCGTCACGCCTGTTGCCATGGATTTGGAGGCGCGTCCGCAATATCGCGTCATCGGCGTGCTGTTTAAAACCTATATATTGCTTGAATGCGAAGATGCGTTCATGCTCATCGACCAGCACGCCGCGCATGAGCGCCTTCGCTATGACGAACTGGTCAAGGCTGTGGATGCCGGCAGGGCTTCGCAACGTTTGCTTACGCCGGAGATTGTGCGCGTAACCGCACATGAAATGGCGCTTGTTGAAGATAATTTGGACGCGCTCACTGCCGCGGGTTATGACATCTCGCCCATTGGCGAGCGGGATCTGCAAATCCGCGCCGTGCCGCATATCCTCGGGCGCGCCGATTTGCGGCCGCGCTTTATGGAAACCATTGCCGCGCTTTCCACGCTGGGATCGGCCGCTTTGGAAGCGCGGCGGGATGAGATACTGCAAAAGGCCTGCAAAGGCGCGGTCAAAGCCGGCGACCGGCTCACGGATTCGGAAATTGACGCCTTGCTCGCAAAGATGGAGGCCTCCGGCGCGCCGCCCACCTGTCCACACGGCAGGCCCATTGTAAAAACGTTTTCCAGGCGCGAAATTGAGCGCATGTTTAAACGAATTCAGTAAGTCCCGCGACGTTTTCACTTGGCATTGAGGAGAGATGAGCCTTGCATAAGCCCCGGCTTTTGGTCGTCGCTGGGCCTACGGCCTCCGGAAAGACCGCCGTGAGCGTGGAACTTGCCCTGCGCGCGAATGGAGAAGTTGTTTCTGCGGATTCGATGCAGGTTTATCGCGGCATGGACATCCTCACGGCCATGCCCACTGCGGCGGAAATGCGCGGCGTGGTGCACCACATGCTGGCCGTAGCCTCGCCCAGCGACAAATGCAGCGCCGCCGCATACCGGGAACAGGCGCTTGCCTGTATCAAAGGCATTCTGAGCCGCGGAAAACTGCCGATTGTCTGCGGGGGAACGGGCCTGTACATTAACGCCCTCACACGCACCCTTGGCTTCGCGGCACAGGGAAACGAGGAAGTGCGCGCGGAGTTCATGCACATTGCCGAGGGGCCGGACGGTCGCGCGCGCCTGCATGCCATGTTGGCGGAGGTTGATCCCGCAAGCGCGGCGCGATTGCATCCCAACGATGTGCGCCGCGTGGTACGGGCGTTGGAAATCCACCGCCTGACGGGCCGCACGCAGACCGAACAGGCGGCGTTGGACGCGCAACGCGGGGAAGGCCCGTTTGCAGAACGCATTTATGCGCTGGATTGGCCGCGTGAAGCGCTCTACGAACGCATCAATCATCGCGTGGACGCCATGCTCGCCGACGGGCTTGTTGACGAAGTGCGCCGCTTGATGCAAAATGAGGCCGCCTTTTCCACTGCCGCGCAGGCCATCGGCTACAAGGAAATCGCCGCCGCTCTGCGTGGCGAACAAACGTTGGACGAGGCTGTGGAAACGCTCAAGCAAGCCACGCGAAACTATGCCAAGCGTCAACTGACCTGGTTCCGGCGCGACGCGCGCGTGCATTGGGTTCCGGCGCAGGGACGCACAGCCGCCCAAATTGCCGAAGCGATATGGCGCGACTTTGAAACAGCGCGGACTTAATGGACTCTCCGTTTTTTCAAAAAGGTTGCGCAGCGGATATGGCGCGCGGAGAGGAAATGCCAAACAGCTTTTGCGCTTATAAACGCCCTGAACGCGTCGTCCGCGCCGCTTTGTGCACGCCTTTCGGGAATATCGCGTCTGCTCGACTTTATGCCATGGCGACGCTGGCCGCGATACGCTGAATGGCCGTCCATTGCTCGGACAAGCGAACGCGGCATTGTTCACATCACCGTCATACATGGGCGTAGGCGCATGGGCGGCGCGAGAGAGCAGCGCGGCATATCCTCCACGAAGATCGAGCGCGTTCACGCCCTGTGGAACAGGGCGGCATCGAGGGCACAGCATAGCGGGGCGTGCAGGGAAAGGCAATCCCGTGCATGTGACTGCGGCTCCAGTGGTTGCTTTCCGGCTGTTTCCTTTCCATTTCATGGCGGAAGTTGGCGCCTCGATGAGAGGTTATTGGGGCCGTTCAATAACCACCGCGTTTGGTTTTTGCAGACTGCGGATGCAGACCCGCTTCAAGCGCGGCCGCTCGAATCTGCGCATTACAAAACGATTGAAGGAGATAATATGGCAAACATTCGCATTCCCGAAATTCCCGCCCAGGTTGCGGAGCGGATACAGCGCGCGGAGGAAGACTGCCAAACGGCTTTTGCGCGCGTGGACGCCATTGAGCGCGTCAACACGCGTCGCGTTGTACGCGCCTTTCAGGAATATCGCGTCGGCGCGCGGCATTTTGCGCCCACAACCGGCTACGGCTATGACGATATCGGCCGCGATACGCTTTCAAAGCTGTTTTCCTTTGTTTTTGAAACCGAGGATGCGCTCGTGCGCCCGCAAATCGCTTCCGGTACGCATGCGCTGGCGCTGTGTCTCTACGGCGTACTCCGCCCCGGCGACGAAATGTTGGCGGCGGCAGGAAAGCCCTATGACACGCTGGAAGAGGTTATAGGCATTGCCGGCGAGCCAGGCAGCGGCTCGCTGCGGGATTTTGACGTCGGCTATCGCGAAGTCGGCTTGCGGCCAGACGGCGAAATCGACATTGAAGGCGTACTTGGGCAACTTGCGCCATCGGTCAAACTGGTGCTCATTCAGCGCTCGCGCGGCTATGACTGGCGGCCTTCGCTGTCGGTTGCGCAAATCGACGCAGCGATTGAGGCCATCCATCGCCTCCGTCCAGACGTGTGTGTGATGGTGGACAACTGCTATGGCGAATTTACCGACCAGCGCGAACCGCGCGCCGATCTGTTGGCCGGGTCGCTGATCAAGAATCCAGGTGGCGGGCTGGCGCCAACCGGCGGCTATGTGGCCGGCAAACGCGCCTTTGTGGAAAAAGTGGCCTGCCGCCTGACTTCGCCGGGGATTGGCGCAGAGGTCGGCTCCTATGCGGGCAGCTATCAGCCCTTTTATCAGGGATTGTTTTTGGCCCCGCACACTGTGGCGCAAGCGGTTAAAAGCGCTATACTCGCCGCGCGGGTTTTCGAACAGCTTGGCTTCGCGGTCAATCCGGCCTGGGACGCGCCGCGCAACGACATCATTGAGGCCATACGTTTTCATGACGCGGAAAAATTGATCGCCTTTTGTCAGGCCATCCAGATGTGCTCCCCGGTGGATGCAGAGGCGGTTCCCGAGCCTTGGGCCATGCCCGGATATCAGGACCCGGTCATCATGGCGGCGGGCACGTTCGTCTCCGGCGCATCCATTGAATTGAGCGCCGACGCGCCCATCCGCGCGCCATACATCGGCTACTTACAGGGGGCTCTGACCTATGCGCACGGGCGATTGGGCGTTGAGGGCGCCGTTGCGCTGATGGTGGAAAGAGGGCTGTTGAAGCTGTAGGAGAGGAAAGGCCGATAGGCATGCAGGGGAAACGGGGCCAGGCATGACAATTTCAACAAAGACAAGACGCAGAAACCTGAATTTCTGCGTCTTGTCAGTTTTTTACAATTTTCCTGCATTTTTGATAGGAAGGTTGTTCTCAACAGCGACCGGCATCCACAAGAATTTCTCCGTCCGAGTTTACGATGCAGCAGT
>CAJFUU010000066.1 GCA_904420265.1 uncultured Clostridia bacterium | reverse complement strand
TTTCCACCATAAAGGTGGACTGGCCGCCGTAGAGGTCGTCCGAGGCGCCGATGCGGGTAAAAATGCGGTCGGTGAGGGCAATATCCGCCGAGGCGGCAGGCACGAAGCTGCCGATATGCGCCATAAGGGTGATCAACGCCACCTGACGCATGTAAGTGGACTTGCCCGCCATGTTTGGCCCGGTAATAATCATCACGCGGTGCGCCTGGTCCAGATGCGTGTCGTTGGGCACGAACAGCGCGCGCCCCATGGCCTCTTCAACCACGGGATGGCGACCGTCCACGATGTCATAGCGGCCCTCGTCGTTGATGGACGGACGCACATATTCATTTTCCTGCGCCACGCGGGCAAGCGACAGAAGCACATCCAGCGTCTTGAGCGCGCCCGCTGTGGCGCTCAGGCGCGGCAAAGCCTGTTTGAGCGTTTCGCGTATCTCACAGAAAAGCTGATATTCCAGGCGCACGGCGTTTTCCTCCGCGCCGAGAATCCTGCGCTCCAATTCTTTGAGTTCTTCGGTAATAAAACGCTCGCAGTTGGCAAGCGTCTGCTTGCGCACATAGCGGTATGGCACCAGATCGTAAAACGAACGCGTTACTTCTATATAATAGCCAAAAACGCGATTGTAGCCGATTTTCAGGTTTTTGATGCCGGTCGCCTCGCGCTCCCGCTGCTCCATTTCCGCAAGATAGGCCTTGCCATTTTGGGAAATATCGCGCAATTCGTCCAGTTCCTCGCTGTACCCGGCGCGAATCATGCCGCCTTCGCGCACGGACAGAGGCGCATCGTCGTCGATGGCGCGCGAGAGCAGCGCGGTGATGTCCTCCATGGGATCGAGCGCGTCGGCACACTTGCGGATCAGAGCGGCATCGCAGGCGGCGGCGTCTTTGCGAATCAACGGCACAGCCTGCAGCGAGGCGCGCAGGGAAAGGCAATCCCGGGCATTGAGGGCATCGTAGGCGATGCGGCTCAAAAGGCGTTCGATGTCATATACGCCGCTGAGCGCTTCCCGCAGGGCGTTGGCTTCAAATGGCCTGCGCGTAAAACACTCTACGGCGTCGAGCCGTTCGCCAATTCTTTCCGCGTCGCGCAAGGGGCGTTCGATCCAGTCGCGCAAAAGGCGGCCGCCCATCGCCGTCTGCGTGCGGTCCAGTATGCTCAAAAGCGAGCCGCGCCGCCCCCGCCCCTGTACGGCCTGGGTAAGTTCCAGGTTGCGCAACGCCGCACGGTCCAGCGCCATAAAACTTGAGCGTTCATAGGGGCGCAATTCCACCATGTGCGTCAAGGCGTTTTTCTGCGTTTCTGTCAGGTAGGCAAGCAACGCGCCCGCAGCACATACGCCCAGGCGGTTTCCTTCCAACCCCAGATCGGCAATGCTCCTGTGAAAGTGGTCCCGCAGGCATTTGGCAGCGTGCGCGTATTCAAACGCATCGCTGTCAAACGCGCCGGCAGGATGCTCCGGAACGCAGGCAGCAAGCGCGGTGGGATCGTTGGCGATGATTTCACGCGGCTGGATGCGCGCCAGCTCGTCGGCAATGCTCTGGCGCATATCTTCCAGGGAAAAATAGCGGAACTCGCCGGTGGAAACGTCCGCAAAGGCAATGCCGGCGCGCTTTTTCTGCACGCAGACGCACAGTATATAATTGGCGCGCGTGTCCTCGAGCATGTTGGTTTCGATCACCGTGCCCGGCGTGACCACGCGGATAACTTCGCGTTCTACCAAGCCCTTGGTGGTGGCAGGATCGCTCATTTGCTCGCAGATAGCGACCTTGTAGCCTTTTTCAATCAGGCGGGCCAGGTAGGTTTCCGCCGCGTGAAAGGGCACGCCGCACATAGGCGCGCGCTCGGAAAGGCCGCAATCCTTCCCCGTCAACGTCAATTCCAGCTCGCGGGAGACGAGTATGGCGTCGTCAAAAAACATCTCATAAAAGTCGCCCAGCCGGAAGAAAAGAATTGCGTCCTTGTACTGCTCCTTGATCTGCAAATACTGCTGCATCATCGGCGAGACTGCCATTGCCCATCACCTCGCGCCTCTTTTGTAAAATCGGTTCTAATGCTGGCCGCAACCTCCGCCACAGGAGGCGCAGCTTCCCGAACAACCGCCCTCGCTTTCGGAAATCTGTCCGGTAATGATGAACTGCAAAACCTGGTTTACCTGATTGATCAGCGAAGAAAATGCGGCGCGGGCTTCGACCATGGCGGCCACGTCGTCAATCATATTCATTTTCTGTTGGGTTTCATCCATCTCGTCCGAGAGGGCCTTGAGAACGGCCGAGTCCGGATTTTCCCGGGAAAGCAAGTCCTGGATTTGCGAGCGCAATTCCAGATAGCGCCCCATCGCTTCCGCGGCTTCGGCATTGCGGTAGGCGCGTTCTTCGGCGGCTTTCATGTTCTGATAGGCCTCGCTTTCAATCAGCGCTTGACCAAGTTCGCGGGTTTTTGCAAATACGGCATCCATTGGCTATTCCTCCGTTATCTGTTTTCCGCGCAGCGTATTGCGGCCCGCGGATACGATTTCCACCCGGACAAAACGGCCGATCAAACCGGCGTTTCCCGGGAAATTTACCATGTGGCCGCGCGGGGTTTTGCCGCCCACCCAGCCTTCGTCGCGCGCGGAGATGGATTCCACCAGCACCGTTTCCCGCCGCCCCACCTGCGCGGTGAGGATTTCCCGGGAAATGTCCGCCTGTAAAGCGATAAGGCGCTGAATGCGCTCGCTTTTGACTTCGGCGGGCGTATCGTCCGGCAACTGCGCCGCCCGCGTGCCGATGCGTTTGGAGTAAATAAACGTAAAGGCGGAATCGAAGCGCACTGCCTCCACGAGCGATAGCGTATCTTCAAACTGCGCAAGCGTCTCGCCGGGAAAACCGACGATGATGTCCGTAGACAGACCGATATCTGGTTTTGCAGACCGAAGTTTCTTGATCAATTCGAGATAACGCTCGCGCGTATAGCGGCGGTTCATTGCGCGCAGAATCTCGTCGTTTCCGGCCTGCACGGGCAAATGCAGGTTGGGCATCAGATGCGCAAGTTCGCCGTATGCCGCGATCAATTCCTCCGAAAGGTCCTTGGGGTGGGAAGTCATAAAGCGTATGCGGGGCACGCCCAACGCATCCACGCGCCGGAGAAGTTCGGCAAATTCGTTCCCGCCGCCACGATAGGAATTGACATTTTGGCCCAGCAGCGTAATTTCCTGCACGCCCAGATCCACGAGGCGTTTGCACTCCTCCAAAACAGCTTCCGGCTCGCGCGAGCGCTCACGGCCGCGCACGTAGGGCACAATGCAATAGGAACAGAAATTGTCGCAACCATACATGATATTGACAAAGGCCGAAAATGCGCTTGCCCGCCGCTGCGGAAGCCCCTCGGCGATTACGCCGTCGCTGTGCAAAACTTCAACGACGGGTTGGCGTTTTTCAAGCACGCGCCAGAGATATTCGGGCAGGCGGTGGAGATTGTGCGTGCCGAAAACCAGGTCGATAAACGGGTATTGCGCCTTCAGACGCTGCGCCATGCCCTCTTCCTGCGCCATGCAGCCGCCCACGCAGATCAGAAGTTCCGGCCGCTCTTTTTTCAGTTCCTTGAGCCATATGACGTTGCCCAACGCGCGATTTTCCGCGTTTTCACGCACGCAGCAGGTGTTGTAAAGAATTAAGTCCGCCTTTTCGCGCTCCGCTTCCGGGCGCAAGCCCATTTCGGCAAGCATGCCGGCAATGGTTTCTGAATCGCGCTCGTTCATTTGACAGCCCATGGTGACGATATGGAACGTTTGCGGCCTTTGCGCAAGGGAGCGCACGCGCGCGGTAAATTCCTGCTGGCGCATAAGTTCTTCGGCGCCGACGATTGTCTGCTGGTTCATGCACGCTTCCTCCCTACTGTGTAAACGTCTTCAAAAGCCGCGCGCCGGAGGGCGGGTTCTCTTCGGCGTAAGGTTCCAGGCGAAAGGAGTCTTCTTCCAAAGCTGCATCGGCAAGCACGCGCGCCGTGCCCCCGCATTCGGGCGCGCCGATGGAAAGCGTCACGGCGGCGACCGGCGGCGCGGCGACGATGAGACAGGGCGACAAATCGCCCGCCATGCGGCGCCTGCGCAGCGCATACAGCGCCTGACGCGCTGTAAAATCGTGCAAGGGCACCAAGCCGCCGCCCTGGCATGCGGAGCAGACGTGACATTTTTGCTTATAAATAGGCTGCCGCACTTTTTTGCGCGTCATTTCCACCAGCCCCAGTTCCGTCATTCCCGCCAGATTGGTATGCGTGCGGTCTTCGCGCAGGCAGGCGCGCAGCACTTCGAGAAGGTCCTCGCGCTGCCGGGGCGATTCCATGTCGATAAAGTCCATGACGATGATGCCGCCAATATCGCGCAAACGAAGCTGGCGCGCAATCTCCCGCGCAGCCTCGCAGTTAAGCTGGAAAATCGTTTCCGAGAGGGAGCGTTTGCCCACGAATTTGCCGGTATTGACATCGACAACCGTGAGCGCTTCGGTATAGTCAAATACCAAATAGCCCCCGCTTTTGAGCCAAACGCGCCGCTTGAAGGCGGATTCGGCCTGCTTGGGTATGCGAAAGCGGTCGAAAAGCGGCATATCCGTGCGGTCAAAAACGATGCGGTCGGAAAGCCCGGGCGCCAACGTCGCGGCCGTTTCCACCAGTTGCGCGTGAAGGGTCGCGTCGTCGGTGCGGACGCTTTCAACTTCCGTGGAAAGCATATCGCGCACAGCGCGCTCCACCAGGCCGTCGTCGCGGTGCAAAAGCGCGGGCGCGACGGCGGTTTTGGCGCGACGCATGGTGCTTTCCCACAGGCGCTCAATGGCGTCAAATTCGGCGCGCAGGCTAGCCTCGTCCGCATTTTGGGCGGCGGTACGTACAATTGCGCCATATCCGCGCGGGGCGGTCATGCCTTCCGCCAGCGCATGCAGACGGGCGCGGGTATCGTCTTGCGTAATGCGCCGTGAAATGCCAATGTAACCAACGGTAGGCAGCAACACGGCAAGCCGCCCCGGCAGCGTGATATGGCAGGAGACGCGCGGCCCCTTGTCTCCGCCCGGTTCTTTGACAACCTGCACCACAATGCTTTGCCCGGGCCGCACCAGCTTTTCGATACGCGCGCCGCGAAGCTGTTCGGCCAACGCGTCGTCTCCACGCGTGTCAAGCTGTATGTCTCCGGCGTAGAGGAAGGCGTTTTTCTCCAGGCCGATGTTGACAAAGGCGGCGTTCATGCCGGGCAAGACGTTTTCAACGCGCCCCAAATAGATATTGCCGGCCAGCTTTTCGCGACCCTTGCTCTCAAAATAGAGTTCGGTGAGCACGCCGTCTTCCAAAAGCGCCAGGCATGTTTCGCCGCAAAGGCGGTCGATGAGGATCGTCTTTGTCATAGGTCTTTCCACTCCATCAGCGGCACGGCCTCCCCCGCCGCATTTTCGCCCAGAAGGCACAGCCGGTGCACGCGCGCGCGCGGCGCCTCCACGCCGGCCAAACCGGCCAAACCGGCGAGAAGGACGTCCGGCTTGAGCGTATCCCGTTCGGTAAGCATCAGGCGCGCGTACAAGCTTCCTTCGCGCACCTTGAGCGAGCGCGCCAACGGCCGCAGGTCAATCCCCCGCTCGCCGGATTTGGTTTTGCGCACGCCCATCACGCTTTCCGCCGCCAAAAAGCGTTCCACGGCGGCAAGAACCGCATCTGCCTCCGCGCCTTCCGGGGTAATGCAATAGTCCGCACAGCGCACCAGGGACATGGCCGCGGGAAAGCGGTCGTCCACCATGCGCGCGCCAAAAACCGGCAAATCTTCCGGCAATGCGGCGCGCATGGCCTCCTCCACGCGGCCGCGCCCCATCGGTGCGGCAAGTTTTACATCCAAAACCTCGTATTCGCTGGTCCATCCCATGGCCAGCGCCGAAGCAAACGACATCACCGGATGGGGATTGAATCCCTGTGAAAAGGCGATGGGCAGGCCGGTACGGTTGAGCGCGCGCTGGAAAAAGCGCTGTAAATCCAAGTGCGATACAAAGCGCAGACGGCTGTTTTTGCCAAAGCGCAAAAGCGTTCTCATCGGCAGGCCCCCTCGTAGCGGCGCATTCCACAGCCCACGCAGCCTTTGCGGCAATCCTGGGTACGCTCGGCATGAAGCGCCTTTTTCCATTCCCGAAGCAGAAATTCCTTGCTGACGCCCGCGTCAAGGTGCTCCCAAGGGAAGATTTCATCTTCCGGACGCTCACGGCAGGCGTAAAAGTCGGGCTCGACGCCGCAATCCGCAAACGCTTGCCGCCACAAATCGTAACGGAACTGATCCGACCAACCGTCAAAACGGCAACCCAGACGCCAGGCGCGCTCCAGCACATCTGCCAAACGCCGGTCGCCGCGCGCAAACACGGCCTCAATATAGCTTAAATCCATGGCGTGATACTTAAACTCCACCCCTTTGATTTTGGAAAGTTCACGCTTCAAAAGCTGTTGACGGCGCACCACTTCGCCGTTTCCAAGCTGCGCCGCCCACTGAAAGGGCGTAAAGTTTTTGGGGACAAACACAGAGGCGCTCACCGTAATGCGCAGGCCAGGGGCGCGCTTTTCCTTGGGAAGCGACAGATAACACGAACGCACCAGACCCGCCAGGCGGGCAATGCCCAATACATCTTCGTCTGTTTCCGTGGGCAGGCCGATCATGAAATACAACTTTACCGCCGACCAGCCCTGCTCAAAGGCGTCGGTTACCGAGCGCACGAGGTCTTCCTCCGTCACGCCTTTGTTGATAACGTCGCGCAGGCGCTGCGTGCCCGCCTCCGGGGCGAGCGTGAGCGCGGTTTTGCGCACTTTCTGCGTCTCCCTGAGCGTATCGGTGAGCACGCTGTCAATGCGCTGGGACGGCAGTGAAATTTTCACTCGGCGCTCAGCGAAGCGGCGCACCATTTCCCGCGCCAGCTCCGGCAGGCACGAATAATCGCCGCTGGAAAGGCTCATCAGGGAAATTTCGTCATAGCCCGTAGCGCTTACCAGTTTTTCGGCCAATTCGAGAAGCCTGTCCATCGAGCGCTCGCGCACGGGACGGTAGATCATGCCCGCCTGGCAAAAGCGGCAACCGCGCGTGCAGCCGCGGAAAATTTCCAGCATGATGCGGTTGTGAACGACCTCTCCATAGGGAACAATCAGCTTTTCCGGGTAATCCGCATGCGTTAAATCGTTCACCAGCGCTTTGCAGACCATCTCCGGCGCGCCGCTGCCCTCCTTGGGAACAATGGAAGAAACGGTGCCGTCGGCGTGGTATTCCACATCATAAAACGAAGGCACATATACGCAGGGAATTTTTGAGACCATGCGCAGATATTCCGCGCGCGGCAGCCCGGACGCCTTCCATTCCCGATAGGCGTCGATGGTCTGATGCGTGGAAACTTCGCCGTCGCCAAGAACAAAGAAATCGACAAACGGCGCAAGCGGTTCCGGGTTGAAAGCGCATGGGCCGCCGCAGATGACGAACGGGCCGGAATCGCGCGCCTCGCGCCTGAGCGGTATGCCGGCAAGATCCAACGCCTCAAGAATATTGGTAAAACTCATTTCATACTGAAGCGTAATTCCCAGCAAGTCAAATTCCCGGACAGGCGCGCGGCTTTCCAGCGTAAACAGAGGTACGTTTTCCGCGCGCATCAACGCGGCCATATCCACCCACGGCGAAAAAACGCGTTCGCACAGGGCGTCTTCGCGCGCATTGATGGTATGGTAGAGAATTTTCATGCCCAGATGAGACATGCCAACTTCGTATGTGTCGGGAAAGAGAAACGCATAGCGCACATCCACGGCGGATGGATCCTTCACAACGGCCCCGTATTCGCCGCCCATGTAACGCACAGGCTTCTCCACGCGCTCCAAAAGCGCGTCAATCCGTTCCGAAAGGTTCAAAAGCGATACCTCCACAGATAAACATCCAATTTACTTTATCACGAAAAATGCGTTTGTTCAACGGCGGAATGTTAAACAATTCATTTTTTCCGAATTCAACGGGATTTTGCTTGACGCGCACAGAAAAAATGCCTATTATGACATTGTCATATCGGCAGCACAAATGTGTTTATTTATACAGGGAGGAATATTTATGCAGAAGCTGCCCTTCTGTTCCGCCGAAAAACTGCGGGAAATCGCCGCGGTTTACCCTACGCCGTTCCATCTCTACGATGAAAAAGGCATTCGTGAAACGGCGCGGCGCGTGCAGGCGGCGTTTTCCTGGAACGCCGGCTTTCGGGAACACTTTGCCGTCAAGGCCAATCCCAACCCGTATATACTTTCCATTCTCAAAAGCGAGGGCTGCGGGGTGGATTGCGCTTCCATTACGGAACTTATGCTGGCCAAGGCCGTGGGCTTCGAGGGAGACGACATCATGTTCTCTTCCAATATGACGCCCGCCGAGGACTATATATACGCGCGCAAGCTGGGCGCGATTATCAATTTGGACGATATTACCCATATCGAATTTCTCAAGCGCAACGGCGGCATTCCCGAAAAAATCTGCCTGCGCTACAATCCCGGCGGCGAGTTGCATATTGGCAACACCTGCATGGGGCATCCCTGGGACGCCAAATATGGCATGACCCGCCCGCAAATCTTCCAGGCCATACGCATTTTGCAGGGCGAAGGCGTTAAGCAGTTTGGCCTGCATACGCTGCTGGCGAGCAACTCCACGGACGCCGCCTATTATCCCACCATCGCCCGGATGCTCTTCAAATTGGCGGCCGAGGCGCATGAAATGATCGGCGCGGACTTTTTTATGATTAACCTTTCCGGCGGCGTGGGCATTCCTTACCGCCCGCAGCAGTCTCCGGCGAATATTGAAGAAATTGCAGACGATGTGCGCAGGCTGTACGAGCAGATGATTGTTCCCACCGGTATGCATATACACATCGCCAGCGAACTTGGCCGCTATATGACCGGCCCGCACGGCTGTTTGGTGGCCACCGCCATCCATGAAAAGCATATTTATAAGGAGTATATCGGGCTGGACGCCTGCGCCGCCAACCTGATGCGCCCGGCGATGTATGGCGCGTATCATCACATCACCATTGCCGGCAAGGAAAACCAACCCAACGACCATATCTACGACATCGTCGGCTCTTTGTGCGAAAACAACGACAAGTTTGCCATTGACCGGCCCCTGCCGCATATCGACATTGGCGATTTGGTCGTCATCCACGATACTGGCGCGCATGGCCATTCGATGGGTTACAACTACAATGGCAAGCTGCGCTCTGCAGAAGTGCTTTTACACGAAGACGGCACGTTTTCAATGATTCGCCGCGCAGAAACGCCGCTGGATTATTTTGCTACAATCGACGGCTCACCGTACTTTGAAATAATCAAAAAAGAGACCGAGGTTTTAAATATAGAAACTAAGGTCTTTAAATAAAAGACTAAAGTT
>CAJFUU010000065.1 GCA_904420265.1 uncultured Clostridia bacterium | reverse complement strand
GCATCGTCGCGCGCCGCCGTCACCGAGAGGGATACGGAGGGGGAAACGCCCTCCACGTGGCCGAGCCCGGAGATCTCCTCCATGTTTTCCGCCGTCAGGCCGCCCTGCAGGTCGGTGCCGGTGGCGCTGAGGGTCATGGTGCTCGCGCCCATGGAAGAGAACGAATCGGAAATGGAGGAAGAGACGCCGGAGATGGTCGTCACCAGGGCGATGACCGCCGTAACGCCGATCATAATGCCCAGTATGGTCAGAAACGAGCGCAAGCGGTTTTGGAAGATGTTGGCAACGGACATGCGCACGCTCTCCAGCAGCATAAACACCTTGCCCGTCAGGCGGTTGAAGGCCTGCGTCATGCCCACTGCGCCTCCTCTCCCTCGGTCAGTTCGCCGTCGATGATGTGCACCACACGGCGCGCATACCGGGCGATGTTCAAATCGTGGGTAATCATAATGATGGTGTGCCCCTCGTCGCTGAGCGCCTGAAACAGTTCCATGATCTGCCGCCCCGTCTTCTGGTCAAGCGCGCCGGTGGGCTCGTCGGCCAGCAGCAGTGTAGGGTCCGTCACCAATGCCCGGGCGATGGCCACGCGCTGCTGCTGGCCGCCGGAAAGTTGGTTGGGGTAATGGTGCATGCGGTCGGAAAGGCCGACGCGCGTCAGCATTTCCTCGGCGCGCCTTTGCCGTTCGCGCGGGCGCACGCCGGCATAGATCAGGGGCAGCTCCACATTTCTTTGCGCGTCCAGGCGCGAGAGAAGCTGGGAATTTTGAAAGATAAAGCCAATTTCACGGCCGCGCAGGCGGGCCAGTTCCATTTCGTCCAGGTCCTCGACGCGGTTGCCGTGAAGGATGTATTCGCCCTCGGTCGGCACGTCCAGACAGCCGATAATATTCATCAACGTACTTTTGCCGCTGCCCGATGGGCCGAGCACCGAAAGGTACTCGCCGCGTTCGATGTCCAGGTTGACCCCGCGCAGCACGGGCACGTCCTCGTCGGCGAGGCGATAGCTCTTGCAAATGCCGCGCATGCGGAAAAATTCTTCAGCCATCATACCACCGCCTACATGCCGCCCGGGAAGCCGCCCCCGCCGCCTCCGCCAAAGCCGCCAAAGTCCGCCATGCCGCCGCCAGAGAAGTCCCTGCCTCCTCCGCCCGACGGCATATCGCCGCCGGAAGGCATGCCGCCGTTTCCGCCCAACAGTCCGGAAAGCAAGCCGCCCAGGCCGCTGGAAGCGCTGCTGGCGCTCTCCTCCAGAACATAGACCGTGTCGCCATCTTCAAGGCCGGAAACGATCTCCACGTAATTGTCGTTGTCCACGCCGGTTTCCACGTACACGCGCTCCATCTCGCCCGCCTCGTTCTCCATCAACACGTAGGCGCTGTTGGTTTCGTCAAAGCTGAGGGCGTCCTTGTTGAGAATCACCGCGTCCACGGCTTCCTTTTCGGGAATCGTCACCGTTACCTGCATGCCGGGCAGCACATCGTCGGTGACGGTCACTTCCGCGGTAACGGTGTAATAGGCGGTGCCGCCGCTGGAAGAGGCGATGCGGTTGATGTGCGTCAGGCTGGAATCAAACGTCAAATCCAGCGCGGTGACGCTCACCGTACATGCCTGGCCCACGTAGACGCTGGAAATGTCGTATTCATCCACGCGCAGGGACACAACCATATTGCTGAAATCCACAATCTGTATCAGGCTGGCCCCGGCGGCCACCTCGTCGCCCTCTTCGACGGAAATTTCGTTCACGCGCCCGTCAAAGCTGGCCTCAATGGTCTGACCGCCGGTAAGGCGCATCAGGCGGTCGCCGGCCTGCACCTCTTCCTCCTCGGAAACGTAAATTTCGCGCACCGTGCCGGCGGTGGAGGCGGTAAACGTCTCGCTGTTTTTCACGCTGATATTCCCCGAAAAACTCATGGAATTGGAAATGGTGCCGGTTGTGGCGGTATAACTGCCGTAGGTGGTGGTGGCCGAGGCCTGCAAATCCGGCCACACAAACAACCGCACCGCCCCCACGCCCAGGCCCAGCACCACCAGCAGCACAATCAGCCGCTTCAGCCGCCTGCGCCAGGGCTTTTTCTTTTTCGTCCCGTTCAAAGGGGCCACCTCCTACTGCGCGTCCGCCGCGCCAAAGGCGGCGCTCAACATATCCATCGCGCCGGCGTAGACGTCGTAGTAATACATCTCGTCTTGGCCGTCGTGCAATATATAGCGCTCGCCCGCAACCGAAACTTCCATTTCCAGCGCCGGGTCCGGCTCTCCCATCCACAGCGAATAGGCAAACTCCGCGCTGGCCACGCCTTCGCTTTTGAGGGCGTTATAGGCCGTGCCGGCGGTAAAGCCCGCCATGGAAATGGCTGTAACGCGCTCATCCACGCGCAGCACCAGATACTGTATGCCGCTGGCAAACAGCGTTTTATACACGTCTCCGGAAAAATCCCAGCGATAGGCGTAAGGGCTCTGCGCGCCATCGGCGGCGGTGAGAATCAGCGTGTCATACGCCGGTTCTTCATCGCTTTCATCCCCGCCGCCGTTCCATACGGCCAGTTCCGCCGTGAAGTCCGCCGCTTCTTCCTCCACCCCGCCGGCATCATAATCCAACGTCAGCGTCAGCGGCAGCGCCTGACCGCCCAGCGTCAGTTCATACATGCTTCCTTCCTCCACTTCCAGCGCCACCGCGCCGTAAGCGGTGGTGGACTGCGTGGAACTGCTGGAATGGCTGACGGTGCGCGTATCGGCAGACGAGCCGCCGCTGCCGCCGAAGCCGCCGCTTATGCCGCCCATACCGCCCATGCCGCCGAAGTCGCCGCCAGAGTCGCCATAGGCCTCTTCGCTAATCCAGACATTGCCCGCCGCATCGCGCACCAGCAGGCTGCCCGCCGCCACTTCTCCTTCCGGCGTGCCGGTGTAGACATACGTGCCTTCTCCGGCGTCCTCCATTGCCGTCCAGGTCTGGCCGCCGTCAAGGGAGATGGCGTCCACGCCGCTCATGGCGTCGCTTGCCGTTACGGTGAGCGTACCTGCCGGCATTGCATACTGCGCCTGTACTTCCGGAGCCGTCGTATCCAGCCATACGGTATAGGTCGTGGAGCGCGCCGCTTCCGCGCCGTCCGTATCCATCAGCACAAAGACGAGCGTATGCTTCCCCTCCGTTTCGAAGGCATATGCATTTCCCGCCACAGCCTGCGCCTCGCCGCCGTCTGTTTCCACTGCAAACGTATAACCTTCCAGCGTGTCCGGCACCACGCTGAGCGCAAAGGACGGCGCGGTATTCGCCCACGTGCCCGCCTGATAGTTTTCCGGCGTCACCAGCAGTTCAGCCTCTACCGTCACCGGCGGGGTAGGATCGGTTCCGGGGTCTTCCATGGCCTTCGCCACCCACACATATACCGTGCCCTCCTGCGTCACTCCATCCGGGCCGGTATCCGAAACATAGACTGCGTATTCCTCCGCTTCGGGGAACATGTCCGCATCGGGCGCGAGCTCCGCATCTGCTGCGGCCAGCGCCGCCTCGCCTGTGAGCGCGAACACGTCGTCTGTGGCGATATAGATGGTCTCATCCGTCAAAAGCAGCAGTTCTTCCAACGCGCCGTAATGTTTCTGTTCCCCATCCAGAAACCAGGCGGGGCCTTCACCAATCGCTTCCGGCGTCGTGCTTGGCCCTGGTGTCGTACTCGGTTCCGGCGTTGTGCTCGTCTCCGGCGATGTGCTCGTCTCCGGAACTGTGCTCGTCTCCGGGGCCGTGCTCGTCTCCGGGACTGTGCTCGTCTCCG
>CAJFUU010000064.1 GCA_904420265.1 uncultured Clostridia bacterium | reverse complement strand
CCGCGCTTTGCCCGCGACACCACCGACCGCAACCGCACCTCGCCGTTCGCCTTTACGGGCAACAAGTTTGAATTCCGCATGCTCGGCTCCACGTTCTCCATTTCCGGGCCCAACATCGTGCTCAACACCATCGTGGCGGACGAACTTTCCACTTTTGCCGACAAGCTGGAAAAGGCCGAGAACTTCGGCGCGGAGCTCAACGCCCTGATTCGCGAAACCATTCGCGCCCACAAGCGCATTGTCTTCAACGGCAACAACTACGCCCCCGAATGGGTAGACGAGGCCGAAAAGCGCGGGCTTTTGAACTGGAAGTCCGCCGCCGAAGCGCTGCCGCACCTGGCGACGCCGGAAAACGTGGACCTGTTCGCCCGCCATGGCGTGTTTACCGAAATCGAGCTCAAGTCCCGCCAGGAAATCCTGCTCGAAAATTACGTAAAGGTCTTGCACATTGAGGCGCTGACCATGCTGGATATGACCGGGCGCGACATCCTTCCGGCGATTCTCAAATACGGCGATACGCTGGCGGCAGGCGTAGCCGCCAAGGCGGCGCTGGGCATCCCCTGCGAAGCCGACAAGGCCGTCGCCGTAAAACTGGGAGAACTTTCCGCCGACATTCTCAAGGGCAAGGAGGCCCTCGAAACCGCCGTTGCGGAGGCGGATACAATCGAGTGCCCCAAGGCGCAGGCCGCGGCGTACCGGGAGAAGGTCTTTGCCGCCATGGAAAATCTGCGCGCGAGCGTCGATGCGGCCGAGCCCATGGTGGACCGCACGGCGTGGCCCTATCCTTCCTATGGCGAGATGCTCTTCAGCGTAAAGTAAATCTCGCCGGTCCGCCCGGTCTCCTTCCTCCGGCCGGGCGGACGTTTTCACGCGGGGGCCCCGGCCCCTGGAGAGCGTCCGGAAAATTTGCAAGATGTTTTCACCGGGCTTTCACACTCCGCTCGCGGCGCTCGCATTCAGGGGCCTTTTGTTTACAAAAATGCAACTTGACATCGTCAAAAAACCGGCGTATAATTCGTCCCATAATTTTTATCTCCTGCGATGAGGAGACGAGTACCCGGAAATGGTCGTTTCAGAGAGCCGCCGTCGGTGGAAGCGCGGTACAGATTTTCCGGTGAAGAACAGCTCCGAGCAGCCGGCCGAACGCCCTTCGGGGTCAGTAGACCCGGCCGCGCGCGGCGCGTTACAGCCGCCACGGTATAAGCCCGAACGGGCCGTACCGGCAGAGCAGGCCGGCCATGCGCCGGCAACGGCGGTGGCACCGCGGAGCGCTTGTTTTGAAAGCCCTTCGTCCTCCGGAAGTATTTCCGGGAACGAGGGGCTTTTTGCCGTATTTTGAGGAGGCGAAGAAACAATGATGCGAACGCGCTATTGCGGTCTGTTCCGCCCGGAGCATGTGGGCGAGCGCGCGGCGGTGGCCGGTTGGGTGGATACCGTGCGCGATATGGGCGGCGTGGTCTTTCTGGACGTGCGCGACCGCGAAGGGGTCATGCAGGTGGTATGCGATCAAAGCGCCCTGCCGGCGGACATGTTCGAATTTGCCGGACATGTGCGCGCCGAAAGCGTGGTGCGCGCCGAGGGCGTGGTGCGCCTGCGCGACAGTGAAACGGTGAACCCGCTCATTCCCACCGGCACGGTGGAGTTATACGCCGCGAAACTGACGCTTTTCTCCCGCGCCGATCCCACGCCCTTCCCGCTGGAAGACGCCGCGCACGTGCGCGAGGAGCTCCGGCTGCGCTTCCGCTATCTGGATTTGCGCCGGCCGGAGATGTTCGAGGCGCTGCGCTTCCGCGCCCGGCTGGTGGAAGCAGCGGAAACGTTCCTCAACCAGCGCGGCTTTTTGCAGGTGGAAACGCCGATGCTGACCAAGTCCACCCCCGAGGGCGCGCGCGATTACCTGGTGCCCAGCCGCGTGCATCCCGGCGCCTTCTACGCCCTGCCGCAGTCGCCGCAGATTTTCAAACAGCTTCTGATGGTGGCGGGAATTGACCGCTACTATCAGGTGGCGCGCTGCTTTCGCGACGAAGATTTGCGCGCCGACCGCCAGCCGGAATTTACGCAGGTGGACATGGAAATGAGTTTCGTCACGCAGGAGGATGTGCTTGCGCACCTGGAAGCGCTGTTTTCGTTCCTGTTTGAGCGCATGATGGGCCGGCCGCTCGGCTATGCTTTCCCCCGCCTGACTTGGCAGGAGGCCATGGACCGCTACGGCACAGACAAACCGGACACGCGCTTCGGGCTGGAAATTGTGGACATGACCGATTTGATGCGCGAATGTTCCTTCTCCGTGTTCCGCAAGTGTGTGGAGGCGGGCGGCGTGGTGCGGGCCATCAACGTCAAAGGCGGCGAGGCCTTCCCCCGCGCCACCATCGACGAACTGGGCGCGGAGGCGGTGCGCTTCGGCGCCAAGGGCATGGCCTGGATCGCCCTGCGCAAAGACGGCTCCATCAACTCCATATTGCCCAAGTATTTTTCCGAAGAGACCTTCGCCGCCATCCTTGCGCGCGCCGGCGCGGAAAACGGCGATTTGATCGTCTTTTGCGCGGACAGGCTGGAAACCGTGCGCCGCGTGTTGGGGCAGCTTCGCCTGCGGGCGGCGGATTTGCTCAAGCTGCGCGACCCGGCGAAGTTCAACTTCCTGTTTGTCACCGATTTTCCCGAGTTCGAATTTTCCGAAGAGGAAGGCCGCTTCGTGGCCATGCACCATCCCTTCACCATGCCCTGCGAAGAAGACCTGCCCTATCTGGAAAGCGACCCGGCGCGGGTGCGGGCGCAGGCCTACGACGCGGTGCTCAACGGCGTGGAGCTGGGCAGCGGCTCGGTGCGCATTCACGACCGGGACGTGCAAAAGCGCATGTTCCAGGCGCTGGGCTTTTCTGCGGAGCAGATTCAGGCGCGCTTCGGCTTTATGATCGACGCCTTCCGCTACGGCACGCCGCCGCACGCGGGTTTCGCCTTTGGCCTGGATCGCCTGGCCATGCTGCTGCTCGGGCGCGAATCCCTGCGCGACGTGGTGGCCTTTCCCAAGCTGCGCGACGGTTCCTGCCCGCTCACCGGCGCACCGGACTTTGTGGACGAGGAGCAGCTTAAAGTGCTGCGCCTGATGCAGCCGGAAATCGCGGCGCACATCCGCAAGCGCGGCGCGCCCGAAGGCGGCGTGGATTTGGAGCGGCTGGCGGAACTTTCCCGCCTGACCCTTACGGAAACGGAAAAGCAGTCTCTGGCGGAGGACATGCGCGCCATCGTCGATTTTGCCGGGCAGATTGCCGCCCTTGACATCGAAGACGTGGAGCCGATGCGTTACCCCGGCGACCCGGTGAACGTGTTGCGGGAGGACGAAACTGCGCCGCCCTTCCCGCGGGAAGAACTGCTCGCGGGCGCGAGCGTGCGCGAAGGCATGGTGCGCGTGCCCAAAACATTCTAGGGGGTGAATACGGATGGACGTATTCGCAATGGATATTTCGGCCCTTTCCCGGGCCCTGCGGGAGCGAAAAATCAGCGCGGTGGAGCTGACGCGCTCCTACATCGACCGCATCGACGCGCGCGACGGCGAAACCGGCGCATATCTTACCACCACCTTTGAACAGGCGCTTGCCCAGGCCGTGCGCGCCGACGAGCGCCGCGCCGACGGAGAGGCGGTGTCGCCCCTGAACGGCATCCCCATGGCGCTCAAAGACAACATGGCCACGCGGGGCATCCCCACCACTTGCGCCTCAAAAATGCTCAAGGGCTATGTGCCTCCGTACAGCGCCACCGTGGCCGAGCGGCTGGAGGCGGCGGGCTGCGTTTTGCTCGGCAAGGTGAACATGGATGAATTCGCCATGGGCTCCACCACGGAAAACAGCGCCTTCCGCATAACCCGCAATCCTCGCGACCCCTCCCGCGTGCCGGGCGGTTCTTCGGGCGGCAGCGCCGCGGCGGTGGCCGCGGGCGAGGCCGTGTTCGCCCTCGGCTCGGACACCGGCGGCTCCATCCGCCAGCCGGCCTCCTTTTGCGGCGTGGTGGGCCTGAAGCCCACTTACGGGGCGGTCTCCCGCTATGGGTTGATCGCCTTCGCCTCCTCGCTGGACCAGATCGGGCCGCTGACGAAAACCGTGCGGGACTGTGCGTTGGTGATGAACTGCATCGCGGGGCGCGACGCGCGCGACGCCACTTCCTCCCCGCGCGGCGGCGGCGACTACCTGGAAGACCTCGAAGGCGGCGTCAAGGGCCTGCGCGTGGCCCTGCCGCGCGAACTGATGGGCGCGGGCGTGGACGCGGGCGTGCAAAAGTCCATCCAAGGCGCGGCGGCGCGCCTGGAGCGGCTGGGCGCGCATATAAAGGAAGTTTCCATGCCGGCGCTGAAGCACGCGCTGGCGGCGTACTACGTGCTTTCCAGCGCCGAGGCCTCCAGCAACCTGGCTCGCTTTGACGGCGTGGGATACGGCGTGCGCGCGGCGCACTATGACGGCCTTTACGAACTCTACGCCCGTTCGCGCAGCGAGGGATTTGGCGCGGAGGTGAAGCGCCGCATCATGCTGGGCGCGTTCGCCCTTTCGGAGCACTACGCCGACGCCTATTACGGCAAGGCCTTGCGCGTGCGCACGCTGGTGGCGCAGGACTATGCGCGCGTATTTGACGAGGCGGATGTGATCCTCTCCCCCGTGGCCCCCACCGTGGCCGGCAAGCTGGGGGCGCGCGACAAGGATCCGGTCAAGACCTACCTGGGAGACGTATGCACGGTGCCAGCCTCCATTGCCGGGCTGCCGGCGATTTCGGTCAACTGCGGCGAAGGCGAGGGGGGCATGCCCGTGGGTGCGCAACTTACCGCGCCGGCCTTTGCAGAGCGCACGCTTCTGCGCGCCGCTTATGCGCTGGAACAGGGGGTGTAGGGGCATGGCAGGATGCAAATTGTGGCGCGGCCATCTCCCTGCGGAAGTATATGGGCGGGCGCGTCCGCTCCCCGCATGGATTGCGGGCGGCTTTCTCCGCCCCGCAAAGATTTTACGGCGCGCGTGCCGAAACAGGAGGTGTGCGGTATGACGGATTATGAAATGGTCATCGGTCTGGAAGTCCACGTGGAACTGAAAACCAACAGCAAAATTTTCTGCGGCTGCCCCACGGCCTTTGCCGCCGCGCCGAACACACAGTGCTGCCCGGTGTGCATGGGCCTGCCGGGTTCGCTGCCGGTGCTCAACCGCAAAGCGGTGGAGCTGGCCGTGCGCGCCGGGCTGGCGACAAACTGCGAAATCGCCCGCTTTTCGCGGCTCGACCGCAAGCATTACTTCTATCCCGATCTGCCCAAGGCCTACCAGATTTCCCAGTTTGACCTGCCCCTGTGCGCGCATGGATATGTGCAAATTGGCGAAAAGCGCGTGGGCATTACCCGCATACACATCGAGGAGGACGCCGGCAAACTCACCCACACCCCCTCGGGCGAGACGCTGATTGACTTCAACCGCTGCGGCGTGCCGCTGATTGAAATTGTCTCCGAGCCGGACATGCGTTCGGCGCAGGAGGCCCGGGAGTATCTCGCATCCCTGCGCGCCATCCTCGTGGCCGCGGGCGTGAGCGACTGCCGGATGGAAGAGGGCTCCATGCGCTGCGACGTCAATCTTTCGGTGCGCTTTCCCGGACAGGAGCTGGGCGTGCGCACGGAAATTAAAATCCTCAACTCCTTTGCAAACGTCGTGCGCGCCATCGAGGCGGAATACGCCCGGCAGGCGGCAGTGCTCCGCGCGGGCGGCAATGTGGAGCAGGAGACGCGCCGCTTCGACCCTGAAAGCGGTCAAACGCTTTCCATGCGCCGCAAGGAAAACGCCGACGATTACCGCTATTTCCCCGATCCCGACCTGCCGCCGGTGGCGCTTTCTTCGGAGTGGATCGACCATCAGCGCGCCTCGCTGCGCGAACTGCCCGACGCACGCCGGCAGCGGCTGACCGGCGCTTTCGGCCTTAACGGCCGCGAAGCCGGCGCCCTTGCCGCCGCGCCCGCGCTGTGCGATTGCTTTGAGGCGGCCTGGAACCTGACCGGGGCGCGCGAGGCCCTCAAAAGCCTGGTCGTCTCCCGCCTCGCCCACGACCCGGAGGATGTCTCCCCCGCCCCCGAAGCCCTCGCCGCCCTTGCGGAAATGCTCGCCGCGGGCACGCTTGGGGCCGGGGGCGCGGCCAAGGCGCTGGCGGCGCACCTCGAAACCGGCGAAAGCGCGCAAAGCGCCGCGGAACGCTTGAACCTTGCGCAGATTTCCGATCGGGAAACGCTTATCCCCCTCGTGGAAGCCGTGCTCGCGGAAAACGGGGCGCTGGTAACCTCCTTCCGCGCCGGGCGCGTAAACGCCCTCAAAGGGCTGATGGGCGCGGTGATGGCGAAAACGCAGGGCCGCGCCAACCCGCAGGCTACGGAAGCGCTTCTGCGCGAGCGGATGCGTTGAAAGCGCTGGATGCGCGGCAAAACGGCGCGCCCTGAACCGCTTCCCGCCGCCGAATTTGCACCTTCGCGCGCGGTTGGCGGCGCTTTCAGGCAAATTCCCGACGCATCGTCTTTTCGCTCCGCAAACGGATTTCCAGCCGTTTTCCTCCCCGGGCAGGGTTTCGCAAAAGATTTTCATGGATATACTGTTCATTCCCCCCGCTTTGTGCTATACTGCGAGCGGGGGGGTTTTTATGAAAAACAAACGCTTGCGCGGTGTGTTGAGCCACCGGCTGTTTATCATTCTTTTGCTGCTTTTGCAGCTCGCCTTTTTGGCCTATCTGGTTCTGAGCGGCAGCCACGCCTCGTGGCTGGTTTCGCTGTTCTTCTCTCTTCTGAGCGCGCTGGCGGCCATCCATGTGGTCAGCAAACACGAAAAGCCAGGTTATAAGCTGACGTGGGTGTTCACCATCCTGTCGCTGCCAATTTTCGGCGGCGCGTTTTACCTGCTGATGCGCCTGCAACCGAGCGTACACCGCTTCCGCAAGCAGGTGGAAAGTTCTCAGGAGGCGCTCACCCGCCGTTTGCCCCGCCACGAGGGCGCGCTTGCGGGCGCGGAGGCGCAGGGGCCCTGCGCGGTGCGTCTGGCGCGCTATCTGGAAAACGGCGTGGGTTTCCCCGTGTACCCCGCCGGGCGCACGGAGTATTACCCCAGCGGCGAAACCTTCTTTGAAGCGCTCTTGCGCGAACTGCCCAAGGCCAAACGCTACATATTTATAGAGTTCTTCATCTTGCAGGAAGGCGAGATGTGGGGATCCGTTTTGAAAATCCTCGAACAGAAAGTGCGCGAAGGCGTGGAGGTACGCGTGCTCTATGACGACTTCGGCTGCTTTTTGAAACTGCCGCGAAACTACTGCGAAGAAGTGCGCGCAAAGGGCATACAGTGCGAAGTGTTCAGCCCCTTCCGCCCGGCGCTGACGGTTTTGCAAAACAACCGCGACCACCGCAAAATCGTCTCCATCGACGGCGAAATCGCCTTCACCGGCGGGGCGAACCTGGCCGACGAATACATCAACCGCGTCAACCGCTTCGGCCTCTGGCGCGACGCGGCCATCATGACCGAGGGCGAGGCCGCCTGGAGCCTGACCTTGATGTTTTTGCAAATGTGGGGCCTGGCCACGCGCCGTCTGCCCCTCTATGAGCGCTTTGCGCCCGCGCGCACATACGCGCCCATCCCTGGCAACGGCTATGTGCAGCCCTACTGCGACAGCCCGCTGGACGTTGAAAATGTGGCCGAGCGCGTGTACATGCAAATCATTACCGGGGCGCGCAAATATGTTTACATCTCCACGCCCTACCTGATTGTGGACGACCTGATGCTCTCGGCGCTGACGCTGGCGGCCAAGAGCGGTGTGGACGTGCGCATCCTTACCCCCGAAAACTGGGACAAGCGCCTGGTGCACATCACCACGCGCTCGTACTACCGCGAATTGCTCGACGGCGGGGTGAAAATTTACGAATTCAGCGGCGGCTTCAACCATGCCAAGACGTTCGTCTGCGACGACGCAGTGGCCACGGTGGGCACGGTGAACATGGACTACCGCAGCCTCTACCTGCACTTTGAGTGCGGCGTGTGCCTCTACGGGGGCGGCACGGTGCTGGATGTAAAGCGCGATTTCCTGGAAACCATCGCCCGCTGCCATCAAATCACGCCCAAGGACTGCGAGGCAAGCTGGCCGCGCCGCGTGATGCGCGAAGTATTGCGCATCTTCGCGCCGCTGATGTAAGTATTTCAAAGGCTGCTTCTGCCCCAAAGGCAATGGGAGATGGCCCTTGCCACGTCCATATGCGAATCTTCATACCCTTCATTTTTCCACAGAAGCGCATCCCTTCCGTGATCCGCCGATGCGGCGGGCGACGGTGCGCAGGGGCCGCCCTTCCTCCCGGAGAACCCGGCGTGTGTTTGAAACGGGAAGAATCCACAATTTCGAGGGGATTTTTCCCGGTTCTAGTGAAAAATTCGCAGCGCTATAATGGCGCAAAATACGCCGAAATGGCTTTTAAGGACTTTTCAAACACGCTCCAGGCCGCCCCTGCTTAAATCGCGTTGCGCCAATGCCCTTCCGGCCTCGTATCCTCCGTCCAGTTTGCCGGATTGCTGTCGTCGGGAATCATGCCGGACAGAATTTGCTCGTAGTGCCTCACTTTTTCATCCATATACGCTGCCGTCGCCCGCGCTTCCTCTACGCGCCGGTGCGCCTGTTCCCGCTGGCGAAGGATAATTTGATACCTTGCGTAAAGCGTTTCTCTGGACTGCGGCAGGCGGCACAATTCGCAGTATTCTTTAATATCCTCAATGGAGGCGCCGCAGCCCTTCAGGCAGACAATGCCCTGCATCCAATTGACGGACTCCTCATCAAAAATGCGGCGGTTGGCCCTGTCCCGCCCGCAGGGGAGAAGGCCAATATCGGTATAGTACCGGATGGTGTGTTGCGTGGCGTGAAACATGGCGGCAAACTGCTTCAGCGTATACATCTTTTATCCTCCCAGATTTTCCTCCAAAGGGCTTGACTTCGAGTTACCCGAACTTGCTACAATTTTAGCACAGACGGGCGGCCCGCTCAAGCGCCCTAATCAAAACAATCGGAGGAAAAAGCCATGAACATGATCCCTTTGAACAACGGCGTTCAAATGCCCCCGCTCGGTTTCGGCACTTTTCTGATGAATGGCAAAACATGCGAGGAAAGCGTGCTGACCGCGCTGCGCTGCGGCTACCGCATGATCGACACGGCGCAGGCCTATGGCAACGAAGAAGCGGTCGGAAATGCGCTTGTGAAAAGTGGCGTCTCCCGCAGGGAAATATTTCTGGTCACCAAGGTCAACTTCCGTTCCTATGAGAGCACGCGCGAAGTTGTCAAGACATCGCTTCAAAAATTGCAAACCGGCTACCTCGACCTCGTGTTGCTGCACTGGCCGTTTGGAAACTACTATGCCGCCTGGCGGGAGCTGGAAAACCTGTATCGCGAGGGAATCGTCCGGGCAATTGGCGTTTCCAACTTTGCGCCGGACCGCCTGATCGATTTGATCGAGTTTAACGAAATTACGCCCGCCGTAAACCAGATTGAAACCCATCT
>CAJFUU010000063.1 GCA_904420265.1 uncultured Clostridia bacterium | reverse complement strand
CCCGCACTTCGCCGTATTCCTTCCAGGGCCTGCACGCCAAGGGCATCGACCTGCTTTTGGAGGCCAAGCGCGAGACCGGCCTGCCCATCGTCACCGAGATTATGGACGTGGCCACGCTGCCCCTGTTTGAGGATGTGGACGTAATCCAGGTAGGCGCGCGCAATATGCAGAATTTCGAATTGCTCAAGGAACTGGGCATGACCAAAAAGCCCATCCTTCTGAAACGCGGCCTGGCCAACACCATTCAGGAGCTTTTGATGAGCGCCGAATACATCATGGCCGGCGGCAATCCCAACGTCATTCTCTGCGAGCGTGGCATTCGCACGTTCGAAACCGCCACGCGCAACACGCTGGACCTTTCCGCCGTGCCGGTTTTGCACAGCCTTACCCATCTGCCGGTCGTGGTCGATCCCAGCCATGCCACGGGCGTGGCCTCCCTGGTGCGGCCCATGGCGCTGGCGGCGGCCGCGGCGGGCGCGGACGGCCTGATGATCGAGGTGCACAACGACCCCGCCCATGCCAAGTCTGACGGCGCGCAGTCCCTGACGCCGGAGGCCTTCGACGAAGTGGCCGCCGCCGTACGCGCCGTGCGCCAGGCGGTGAAAGGAGAACAGGCATGAATATTGCGGTCGTCGGCCTGGGGCTGATCGGCGGCTCCATGGCCAAGAGCATCAAGCGCTGCACGCGCCACACGGTGCTGGGCATGGACGCAAGCGAAACCGCTATGCTGAAGGCGGAGTTGGTGGGAGCCATCGACCGGCGCTTGGAGGAAAAGGACCTGGCCGGCTGCGATGTGGTCATTGTGGCGCTCTACCCGCGCGATTGTGTGGAATACATATGCACACACGCGCCCCTGTTTCGCGAAGGCGCGCTGGTGGTGGACTGCGCGGGCGTAAAGCGGTACGTTTGCGACGCGCTTTTTGGTTCGCTTGCCGCTGCGCAATTTACCTTTATGGGCGGCCATCCCATGGCCGGGCGCGAGTTTTCCGGCTTTGACTATGCCAAGGACGACCTGTTTGAAAACGCCTCCATGATCCTCACCCCTGCGCCGGGGACAAACGTGGAAACCATACAGTTTGCCAAGGATTTCTTCCTCTCTCTGGGATTTGGACGCGTGCGCTTTTCCACGCCCGCTGAGCATGACGAGATGATCGCCCTCACCTCGCAACTTGCCCACATCGTTTCCAGCGCCTATGTCAAAAGCCCCCTGGCGCGCAAGCATAAGGGGTTTTCGGCGGGCAGCTTTCTGGACATGACGCGCGTGGCGCGCCTGAACGAGAAAATGTGGACAGAGCTGTTTTTCGAAAACGCGGATATGCTCTCAGAAGAACTGGGGGCGCTCATCGCGCGGCTGGAAGGCTATAAGTTGGCGCTGGACACGCGCGATAAAGTGACCATGACCCAGCTTCTGCGCGAGGGCCGCGAGGCCAAGGAAGCATTGGACGAGTAAACGAGGGGGCGCGCATATGCGTACGGTAAACGTAAAATCGGGAAATTACGAAGTGCTCATCGGCCCGGGCCTGCTCGGCGGGGCGGGGGAGCGCATTGCCCAGGCGGTGCGCGGCCGCCGCTGCGCTGTGGTTACAGACGATTGCGTGGGGCCGCTTTACGCGGACGCGCTCGTCGCCTCGCTTGCAAAGGCGGGCATCCGCGCGGACGTATTTTCCTTTCCCAACGGCGAAAAGAGCAAAACGCTGGCCACATTTGCCCGCACGGTGGAGTTCTTCGCCGCGCGGGAGCTGACGCGCAGCGATTTTGTGGTGGCATTGGGCGGCGGCGTGGTCGGCGATTTGGCCGGCTTCGCGGCGGCGGCGTACATGCGCGGCGTGGATTGCGTGCAGATTCCCACCACGCTTCTGGCGGCGGTGGATTCCTCCGTCGGCGGTAAAACGGCGGTGGATTTGCCGATGGGCAAAAACCTCGTGGGCGCGTTTCACCAGCCCAGGCTGGTGCTGTGCGATACGGAAATTATCGCCCAATTGCCGCAGCCGCTCTTGCGCGACGGCGCGGCGGAGATGATCAAGTGCGGCGTATTGCGCGACGAAGCGCTGTTTGCGGCCATGGCGGACGGATCGTGGAAGGAAAACCTGGAAGACGCCATTGCCCGCTGCGTTTCCATCAAGCGCGATTACGTAGACGAGGATGCGTTCGACAACGGCGCGCGCCAATTTCTGAACTTCGGCCACACCTTTGGCCATGCCGTGGAGAAAAGCATGAATTTCACCCTTTCCCATGGCCAGTGCGTGGCCATTGGCATGGTTATGGCCTTCCGCGCCGCGGGGCTTGACGATACGGAGATCATACGCGCGCTTATCGCTTGCAGCCTGCCCACGGCCTCGCCCTGTTCGCTGGACGCGTTGTGCGCGGCGGCGCTGCTGGATAAAAAGCGGCGCGGCGGCATGGTGACGCTGGTGCTGCCCAGGAGCATTGGCAAGTGCTTCTTAAAACGCGTTCCCGTGGCGGAATTGCGCGACTGGTTTGCGCGCGGATTGGGGGCGGGCCCATGCGCGTGACCGTCCATCCCGGCTCTCTTGCGGGCTGCGTACAGGCCCCGCCCTCGAAATCGCACGCCCACCGTCTGTTGATCTGCGCGGCGCTGGCCGATGGAGAAACCATTCTGGAAGGCGCGGGAAATTCCCGGGATATTGAGGCCACCGCCCGCTGCCTGGCCGCGCTGGGCGCGGATATACGCGCCGGCGAGGAAGCGCTGCACGTGCGCCCCATCCGCGAAATACGCAAAGGGGCGGTGTTGGACTGCGGCGAAAGCGGCTCTACGTTGCGCTTTCTTTTGCCCCTGGCGGCGCTGCTGGATTGCGGGGCCACGCTCACTGGTTGCGGTCGGCTGCCCCAGCGCCCAAACGGCCCGTTGATAGACGCCATGCGGGCGCATGGGGCGCGCTTTGCGGGAGAGAGGTTGCCTTTGACTGTCTCCGGCGGGCTGCGCGGTGGGGAATACCACCTGCCCGGCGATGTTTCCAGCCAGTATTTTACCGGCCTGCTCCTTGCCCTGCCGCTGCTTGACGCAGACAGCGAATTGATTGCGGACACGCCGCTGGAATCCGCGCCGTACATCGACCTGACGCTTTCTGCCATGCGCGCCTTTGGCGTTGCGGTGCAAAAGACGGAAAAGGGCTTCTTTGTCCCTGGCAGGCAGCGCTACAAGGCTCCGGGCCGCATGCGCGTGGAAGGCGACTGGTCGGGCGCAGCCTTCTGGCTGGCGGCCAACGCCCTGGGAAGCGCCGTGACGGTGGAAGGCCTGCAACCGGATTCCGCGCAGGGCGACCGCGCTGCGCAGACGCTGTTTCGGCCGGAAAGCCTGGATTGCGTAGACGTGCGCGACGTGCCGGACCTGATGCCCGCGCTGGCGGCGGTGATGGCCGCAGTGCCCGGCGATCACCGCATTACCGGCGCGGCGCGGCTGCGCATCAAGGAAAGCGACCGCCTGTGCGCTATGGCCAATGTGCTGCGCGCCCTGGGCGGCAATGTGGAGGAACTGCCAGACGGTTTGCGCATTGTGGGCTGCGATTTGGCCGGCGGAACGGTGGATGGCTTTGGCGATCACCGCATCGTCATGAGCGCCGCGATTCTGGCGACGGTCTGTCAGGCCCCTGTGACCATCGAAGGCGCGGAAGCGGCGGATAAATCCTATCCCGGATTTTTTGAGGACTTCGCCGCCCTGGGCGGGAAGGTGGAGACAGAACCGGCCGGGAAAGGATAGGCGCGGCGTTTCGGCCTTGCGCGGAGGCAGCCATGGCGAAAGGATGGCGATAAAACCGTTTCAAGCGGGGCTGTTTGCAGGGGGAGCGAGAAAGAAGCGCATGGGGGCAAGTTCGCCGCCGCGCAACCTGAGCCTGAGGCAAGGCGGGCTTGCATGCGAAATTGTAGCAAGTCCCGCCGCGCAACCTGCGGGATGCGTTTGGCCTTGGTTGTGGAGGATCGTCAAACGCGACATATGGCGATAAAATCCGCTTTAAGTGCGGGCCGTTCGCGGGTGGGAGCGAGAAAGAAGCGCATGGGGCAAGAACGCCGTCGCGCAACCTGTGCCTGAGGCAAGGCGGGCTTGCATGCGAAACTGCAGCAAATCCCGCCGCGCAACCCGCGGATACGTTTGGCTCTGCTTGTGGAGGATCGCCAAACGCGACATATGGCGATAAAATCCGCTTTAAGTGCAGGCCGTTCGCGGGTGGGAGCGGGGAAGAAACGCATGGGGCAAATCCTGCTGTTACCCAACTTGCGCGGATGCATTTGTCTATGTCTGCGAAGGATGTCCAGGCACAGTGAAGGCGGTCAAATCCGCATCAGGCATGGGCTGCTTGAAAGCTGGTTGGGGAAGGGATGTTGCAAGCAGGACCCGCCGCCGCACATTTTGCGCAGATATTTTGCGCTGTTTGAGAGGGATGCAAAACGCGGCGGGCGGCGAAAATTCGCTTCAAGTGCGGACCATTCCCAAGGCGGAGCGAGAAATAAGCGCATGGGGCAAGAACGCCGCCGCGCAATCTGTGCCTGAGGCAAGGCGGGCCTGCATGCGAAATTGCAGCAAGTCCCGCCGCGCAACCCGCGGATGCGTTTGGCTCTGCTTGCGGAGGAACGCCAAACGCGGCGGACGGCGACGGGTTTTCTGCCGGAGGAGAGGCGCTTGGCGGTCTTTGGCCCGTGCAAAGGAGCTGATTGACCTGCGCAACCGCCGCGGGTGCGAGCCGGCATTCCCGCCGTCAGGCCAGATTGCACGCATGGGAGAAGAGCGGTTGACATTTCAAGGCGCTTGCGCCAGGAGCGAGCCCCTTCGGGGCGTCAGGAGGGAAATACATGTCGAACACGCTGGGAAACAAGCTGCGGGTGACGGTTTTCGGCCAGTCCCACGCGCCTGCCATTGGCGCGGTGGTGGAGGGTCTGCCCGCCGGCATGCGCCCGGACATGGAGGCGCTGTCCGCGTTTATGCGTCGCCGCGCTCCGGGGCGAGACGCCACCGCCACCGCCAGAAGCGAAGCCGACGCGGTGGAAATCATCGCCGGCCTGAACGAGCACGGCGAAACCTGCGGCGCGCCGGTGGTTGGCGTTATTCGCAATACGGATACGCGCAGCCGCGATTATTCCAACCTTTACCGCTCGCCGCGCCCCGGCCACGCCGACTTTGCGGCCTGGGAAAAATTCGGGGATGCGCGCGACGTGCGCGGCGGCGGGCAGTTTTCCGGCCGTCTGACTGCGCCGCTGTGCTTCGCAGGGGCGTTGGCTATGCAATTCCTGCAGGAAAAGGGCGTGGCCGTGGCGGCGCACATTGCCCGCCTGGCCGGCATTGAAGACGATGCGCCCGATCCCGTCCATCCCGTCTTTCCCCTCTACGCGCCGGACGCCTTCCCGGTCGTCAACGCCGAAGCGGGCGAAAAAATGCGCGCCGCCATTCTCGAGGCCAAGCGTGCCGGCGATTCGGTGGGCGGCGTGGTGCGCGTGCTGGCGACGGGCATGCCCGCCGGATTGGGCGATCCGATGTTCGACGGCCTGGAAAACCGCCTGGCGGCGGCGCTGTTTGGCATCCCGGCGGTGCGCGGAGTGGAATTTGGCGAGGGCTTCCGCGCCGCGGATATGCGCGGCAGCGAGCACAACGACGCTTTCACCGTTGAGGATGGCAGGATCGTCACAAAAACCAACCGCCATGCCGGGGCGTTGGGCGGCATCACTACGGGCATGCCGGTGGTTTGCCGGGTGGCGTTTAAACCCACGCCTTCGATTGCCATTGAGCAAAAATCCGTCGATTTGCAGACCAGGAAAGAAATCCCCCTCGTTGTCGGCGGCCGGCACGATCCCTGCATCGTCCCCCGGGCGGTGAGCGTTGTCGAGGCCGTAACGGCGCTGGTACTGGCAGATATGATTTTGGAAGGAGCGATGTAACATGGAACTGAAGGATATTCGAAGCACCATCGACCAGATTGACGACGAGCTGCTCCAACTGTTTGTGCGCCGCATGGAGGCCTCGCGCCAGGTGGCGGCCTACAAGAAGGAAAACGGTCTGCCCATACTCGATACCGGCCGCGAGCGCGAGGTGCTCAACCGCGTTTCCGCGCAGGCGGGAGAGGGGCTGGAGCACTATGCAAAGCTGCTGTACCAAACGCTGTTTGATTTGAGCCGCGGTTATCAGTCCTCCTTGCTGTCGTCGGGTTCGCCGCTGATGAAGAGCCTGGAAGAAGCGGTGGCAAACAAGCGGGAGAAAATGCCCAACCGCGCGCTGGTGGCCTGCCAGGGTACCGAGGGCGCCTATTCGCAGAAGGCCTGCGACCATATGTTCGAGTTTGCGACGATACTCTACATGAACACCTTCGACGATGTGTTCGCCGCCGTGGAAAAGGGCATGTGTCCCTACGGCGTGCTGCCCATTGAAAACAGCTCTGCCGGTTCCGTCACGCAGGTGTACGACCTGATGGAGAAGCACAGGTTCCACATCGTCCGCTCCGTGCGCGAGCGCATTGAGCACAAACTCATGGCCCTGCCGGGCACGCGTTTGGAGGATGTGCGCGAGGTCGTCTCCCACGAACAGGCGCTTCGCCAGTGCAGCGCTTTCTTCCACGAAAACCCCAAGGTCAAGGCGACCGAGATGAGTAACACCGCCAAAGCCGCCGAATTTGTGGCCGCTTCCGGCCGCAACGACCTGGCCGTGATCGCCTCGGGGAATTGCCGCGAACTGTACGGCCTTTCCGTCCTCAAGGAAAGCGTCAGCAATGTGGAAAGCAACTTTACGCGCTTTATTTGCATCGCCAAGGATTTGCAGCTTTACGACGGCGCGAACAAAATTTCCCTGATGCTGCGCGCGCCGCACCGCCCCGGCTCTCTCTACCGCCTGCTTTCGCAGATTTCGGTGATGGGCGTGAACCTCACCAAGCTGGAAAGCCGCCCCATGCCGGGCCGCGATTTTGAGTTCCGCTTCTTCTTCGACCTGGAGGCCAGCATTACCCAGGCGGATGTGCGCGCCCTGGTTTGCGAACTGGAGCGGCTTTCGGAGCAGTTCACCTTCCTGGGCAATTACGAGGAGATTCATTGATATGCAGTATGGCCTCATCGGCGAAAAACTTGGCCACAGCTATTCGGCGCGCATCCACGCCATGCTCGGCGACTACGATTACCGCCTCTATCCCATGCCGCCGGAGGAAATGCGCGCGCATATGCGCGCGCGCGATTTTCTCGGTTTGAATGTCACCATTCCTTACAAAAAGGACGTTTTGCCCTTTTGCGACGCGCTTTCGGAGGAAGTGAAGCGCATCGGCAGCGCCAATACGCTGGTCAACGCAGGCGGCGTGCTCACCGCCTACAATACCGACATCGGCGGCCTGCTTTCCCTGATAGAACGCGCAGGCGTGCAGGTGCGCGGCAAAAAGGCCGTCATCCTGGGCAGCGGCGGCACTTCGCTGACGGCGCGCGCCGCCTGCGAAACGCTGGGCGCGCGGGAGATTGTCGTCGTCTCGCGCAAGGGGCCGGTTACCTACGAGGCCCTGTATCGCGATCACGCCGACGCGCAGGCGCTTTTCAACGCCACACCGGTGGGCATGTACCCCAACACGGGCGTTTCCGCCGTGGATATCGACCGACTGTCCGCCCTTGAAGGCGTAATCGACGTGATTTACAATCCGGATCGCACGTCCCTGGTGTTGGCGGCGCAAAAGCGCGGCCTGCGCGCCGCGGGCGGGCTGTGGATGCTGGTGATGCAGGCGTGCCTGGCAAACGGGAAGTTCTTCGGCGCAGACGTCGATTTCGCGCGGGCAGGGGAAATTTACGCCGCCCTGCGTGCGGAACGGCTCAATCTCGTCCTCGTCGGCATGCCCGGCAGCGGCAAGACCACGCTGGGCAAAGCGCTGGCGAAAAAAATGCGCCGGCCGTTTGTGGACTGCGACGCGGAAATCGAGCGCGTTGCCGGCATGTCCATCCCGGAGATCTTCCGCACCCGCGGCGAAGAGGCTTTCCGCGCCCTGGAAAGCGAGGTTATTGAGCGCTATGGCAAGGAAAGCGGCCAGGTGATCGCCACCGGCGGCGGCGCCCCCCTGCGCGCGCGCAACGTTACCGCCCTGCGGCAAAACGGCATGACGTTGCTCGTCTGCCGGCCCCTGGAATTGCTGGCCACTGACGGCCGCCCCCTTTCCGCCGGAGGGATGGAAACCGTGCGCCGCCTCGAAGCTGAGCGCGCCCCGGCCTATTCGGCCTGCGCCGATGCCCGGGTGGACAATTCCGACACCGTTGCGCGCGCCGTGGACGAGGCGCTGTCCGCTTTCCGCGCCTTCGCCGCCACTTGAAGGAATGCGCCTTTTCAGCTTGCCGCTGCGCCGCTTTTGCCAATTTCTTATGCGAACCCGTTTAAGGACGGCCGCTTGCAGGCGCATTTTCGCTCGCGGTGGCGGAACTTTGGCCAACATGGAGCCGTTGCGTCCTGCCAAGCGCGCTGGAACGGAAAAATCGCGCGGCATACATCCTTTAAAGCGTACATAGCCACTTGGAGCCACCCGAGCAAAGCGGGTGGCTCAGAGCGCTGACAGAGCCGGCAAACGCAAAAATTGCCCGGATAAGAAGGAAAAACGAGGGCAATTTTCGCTTTCTGCGTCAGCTGCACTTGCAGTCTGCGGTCACTTGCGTTCAGGCAAGTTTCCTTGCCTGCAAGTTTGCTTCCGTGGCTTGCAGGCTTTCTCATCACTCTGGCAGTCTGTTGACTTTGTCAACAAGCCGGTGGACGGGGGAACATTCTCCCTGACGGGCGCCGCGTCTCAAATTTTCAATTTGAGCCTTGGCAAAACCGCAGAATCCTCTGAATTCTGCGCCTCCTGCCACCCTCTCCAATTTTTGCTCGCGCGCTGCGCGACACAGGAAAAAAACTGCGAGGCGCTTCTGCCAATTTTCAAATTGTCAAAACCGGCCGGCCTTGCCAACCTGAAAATCCATCGGGTTTTCAGCCTTTCGCCGGAAATGGTTCTGTCTATCTTTTTGACATCCGGATCACCCGCTTTATGCGGGCGATTTTTGCATATTGCAAGCGTACATCCTGCAAATTAACGATAAATCAATGAAAACTGCGCTGAATATGTGTTTATCCAGAGAGTTTTAATTCATATACTTGTATACAAGTATTCAGGAGGACGAATGCCATGCTCGAAATATCGCCAAAAACAAATTTATTGGAACAGAAAAACTATCGCTATTCCCTGCAGGACGTCAAGGAGCCCAATCTCTACCGTGACATTTACGATTATGAGAGCGTGCCCAAGGTGCCCTTCAACCATCGCCGCGTGCCCATGAACATGCCTGAGGAAATCTGGATTACAGACACCTCGTTCCGGGATGGGCAGCAATCGGTGGATCCCTACACGCCCGATCAGATCGTCGAATTGTACAAACTCATGAGCAAGTTGGGCGGGCCATACGGCATCATCCGCCAAACGGAGTTTTTCATTTACAGCCAGAAAGACCGCGAGGCCGTGGAGCGCTGCCGCGACTTGGGACTGCGTTTCCCGGAGATCACCACCTGGATTCGCGCCACAAAGGAGGACTTCCGCCTGGTGCGGGATCTGGGAATCCGCGAAACGGGCATCCTCATGAGCTGCAGCGACTATCACATTTTCAAAAAAATGAAACTCACCCGCGGCGAGGCCATGAAAAAGTACCTCGACACGGTGCGCGAGGCCTTTGAGGCCGGGGTCATGCCCCGCTGCCATCTGGAAGACATCACCCGCGCGGACTTTTACGGCTTTGTAGTGCCTTTTGTCAACGAACTGATGAAGCTGTCGCGCGAAGCGGGCATCCCCGTGCGCATCCGCGCCTGCGACACCATGGGCTACGGCGTGCCTTACACCGAGGTGGCTCTGCCCCGCAGCGTGCCGGGCATCGTCTACGGCCTGCAACATTATTCCGACGTTTCCAGCGAAATGCTGGAATGGCACGGCCATAACGACTTTTACAAGGCCGTCAGCAACGCCGCCACCGCCTGGCTGTACGGCGCCTGCGCGGTGAACTGCTCCCTGCTGGGCATCGGCGAGCGCACGGGAAACATCCCCCTGGAGGCCATGGTGTTTGAGTACGCGTCCTTGCGCGGTTCGCTCGATGGCATGGATCCCACGGTCATTACCGAAATCGCCGAATATTTCAAAAACGAAATCGGCTACGACGTGCCGCCAATGACGCCCTTTGTGGGCCGCTATTTCAACACCACCCGCGCCGGCATCCACGCCGACGGCCTGCTCAAGGAAGAGGAAATTTACAACATTTTCAACACCCGCAAACTTTTGAACCGTCCCGCGGGAGTGATGGTGAGCAAGACCAGCGGCCTGGCAGGCATCGCATACTGGCTCAATGAGCATTACGGACTTACTGGCGAGGATGCGATCAACAAGCATGACCCGCTGGTGGAAAAGCTCAAAGCCTGGGTGGATGAAGTGTACGAAAGCGGCCGCACCGCCGCCCTGTCGCCCAACGAACTGGAGCGCAAAGTCAATCAGTTGCACGGCGGACCGCTGAAGAAGGGGGGAAAGTAGGCATGGACCACAAGACCGTTTCCATTGCCGACCAGGTGTTTGAAATTCTCGAGCGGGACATACTCACCGGCGCATATGCGCGCGGCGAGGTGTTGACGGAGACGAAACTGAGCGAAAAGCTGGGCGTGAGCCGCACGCCCATCCGCGAGGCGTTGCGCCGGTTGGAGCAGGAGCGCCTGGTGGTGGGCACATCGCGCGGCATGCGCGTGGTGGGCCTGGACAGGCGGGACATTGACGACATATACGAAATTCGCGCCCGTGTGGAGGGCCTGGCCGCGCGCCGCGCTGCCGAACGCGCCAATGGCGAGCAGCTGGAGCAACTCAAGCACATACTGGATATGCAGGAATTCTTTACGCTCAAAGAAGACAGCGCCAGCATTATCGACGCCGACAACCGCTTCCACGACATGATTTACCGCATCAGCGGCAGCCTGGTGCTCTATGATACGCTTTCGCCCCTGCACCGCAAAATTGTCAAATACCGCCGGGTTTCCGTGGGAGACAGCGCCCGGGCCAGGGAATCCTTTGCCGAGCACAAGGCCATCTATGAAGCCATTGCCGGGCACGACCCGGATCGTGCCGAAGAAGTGCTCCTGCGCCATACCGTAAACGCCAGAAACAGCATTATGTCTCAGGAGGAGAACTAGCATGGGCGATACAATTGCGCAAAAGATTATTCGCAGCCACCTTGTTTGCGGAAAGATGACCCCCGGCGCAGAAATTGGATTGCGCATCGACCAGACGCTTACGCAGGACGCCACCGGCACCATGGCCTATCTGGCGCTGGAGGCCATGAACGTGCCGCGCGTGCGCACGGAACTTTCCGTGGCCTACATCGACCACAATACGCTGCAGTGCGGCTTCGAAAATGCCGACGACCACCGCTATATACAGTCCGTGGCCCGCAAGTACGGCGTGCGCTTTTCCCGCCCCGGCAACGGCATTTGCCATCAGGTACATCTGGAGCGCTTTGGAAAGCCCGGCAAAACGCTGATTGGTTCAGACAGCCACACGCCCACCGGCGGCGCGCTGGGCATGCTGGCCATGGGCGCGGGCGGCATGGATGTGGCCGTGGCCATGGCTGGCGGCGCGTATTTTATCAACATGCCGCGCATGTTCAAGGTCAATTTGACGGGCCAGTTGCCGCCCTGGGTCAGCGCCAAAGACGCGAGCCTGGAAATTTTGCGCATGCTCAGCGTGCGCGGTGGGCGCGGGGCGATCATCGAGTGGGGCGGCGAGGGCGTAAAAACGCTCTCCGTGCCAGAGCGCGCCACCATTGCCAATATGGGCACAGAACTGGGCGCGACCACGTCCATCTTTCCTTCGGACGAGGTCACTAGGGCGTTTTTGCGCGCACAGGGCAGGGAAGAGGACTTTATCCCCCTCGAAAGCGACTCGGACGCCGTCTATGACCGCGTGATTGACATCGACCTTTCCGCGCTTGAGCCGCTCTGCGCCTGTCCGCATTCCCCGGATAACGTGCGCCCGGCGCGGGAACTTGAAGACGTGCGGGTCAGCCAGGTTTGCGTCGGTTCCTGCACAAATTCTTCGCTGCGCGATCTTCTGCGCGTAGCGGCCATCCTCAAAGGCAAGAAGATTGCCGACGGCGTAAGCCTCTCCGTTTCCCCCGGTTCCCGGCAGGTTTTGCAGATGCTCGCCGACTGCGGCGCCCTTTCGGACCTGCTCGCCAGCGGCGCGCGCGTGTTGGAGTGCGCCTGTGGGCCGTGCATTGGCATGGGCTTTTCGCCCGCGTCGGGCGGCGTGTCTGTGCGCACGTTCAACCGCAATTTCGAGGGCCGCAGCGGCACGCGCGACGCGCAGGTCTACCTGGCTTCCCCGGAGGTGGCCGCCGCCACCGCGCTGTGCGGGCACATTGCCGACCCGCGCGCGCTGGGGGAATATCCCGAGGTCGTTCTGCCGGAGCGCTTTCTTGTCGACGACAGCGGCGTGTTGCCGCCCTCGGACGCGGCCGAAGCGGCGCATGTGGAAATCCTGCGCGGCCCGAACATTCGCCCCATGCCGCTGGGCGAGCCGCTTGCGGATACAATCGAGGCGCCCCTGACGCTCAAGGTGGGCGACAACATCACCACAGACCACATCATGCCCGCCGGGGCGAAGATACTGCCCTATCGCTCGAACGTGCCCGAGCTGTCCGAGTTCTGCTTCACCGTGTGCGATGAAGATTTCCCGGCGCGCGCGCGTGCGGCAGGGCGCTCGATCATTGCCGGCGGCGCCAATTACGGACAGGGTTCTTCGCGCGAACACGCGGCGTTGGTGCCGATGTATCTGGGCGTCCGCGCAGTTATCGCCAAGGGCTTTGCGCGCATCCACGCCGCCAATCTCATCAATTATGGCATCCTGCCGCTGACGTTTGCAAACCCGGACGACTATGACCGCCTTTCGCAGGGCGATGCGCTGGCAATCTCCGGCATTTTTGCGGGGCTGGAGAGCGGCAAATTCACGCTGCTGGACAAGACTTCGGGCGAAACCTTTGCCCTGACGTGCGAACTGTCCCCGCGCCAGCGGGACATCCTGCGCGCCGGCGGGCTGCTTCAGTATACAAAGGGGGCGGGTATGCGATGAATGCACAGATCGAGCGGGCGGTAGAGCACTTTCGCGCCCTTCTGGAAGAGCAGGTTGCGCGCGCCAGCCGTCTGGAGGCCGCGGCCGGAGCCGGAGAAGCGCGTGAGGGGAGAACCGTTGTGGGCGTGATTGGCGGCGATGGAATCGGGCCGGTCATCGTAAAGCAGGCCCGGCGGGTCCTAGAATACCTGCTGGCGGATGAGATCGCCGCGGGCGCGGTCGAATTAAGACAGATCGACGGCCTGACCATCGAAAACCGCATGGCGCGCGGCGAGGCCGTGCCCGCCGATGTACTTGAGCAGATTCGCGGATGCGACGCGCTGCTCAAAGGGCCGACCACCACGCCCAAGGGCGGCACGCTGGAAAGCGCCAACGTCACCCTGCGGCGCGCCCTGGATTTGTACGCCAACGTGCGCCCGGTGCGCATTCCTGCAGAGGGCGTGGATTGGACGTTTTTCCGCGAAAACACCGAGGGCGAATATACGCTCGGCAGCCGGGGAATTGAACTGCCCGGCCTGGCGATGGATTTCAAGGTCATCACCGATGCCGGCACGCGCCGTATTGCCCGCGCCGCCTTTGACTACGCGCGCAAAAACGGCAAAAAGCGCGTCGCCATCGTCACCAAGGCCAACATTATGAAGAAGACGGACGGCAAATTCAGCGCCATATGCCACGAGGTTGCCAGGGATTATCCCGAAATGGAAGTGGAGGATTGGTACATCGACATTATGACCGCAAACCTGGTCAACCCGGCCCTGCGCGCCCGCTTTCAGGTGTTTATACTGCCCAACCTCTACGGCGACATCATCACCGACGAGGCCGCGCAGTTGCAGGGCGGCGTAGGCACGGCGGGCAGCGCCAATCTGGGCAGCCGCTACGCCATGTTCGAGGCCATCCACGGCACCGCGCCGCGCATGATTGAGGAGGGACTGGGCGATTACGCCAACCCGGAAAGCATCCTGCGCGCGGCGCAGATGCTGCTTGCGCACATCGGTCGCGCAGGCCAGGCCGAGCGCCTTGGGCGGGCGCTGGAAATTTGCTGCGAGAGCGAGAAGAAATGCGTGGTCACCGGCGATGTCGGCGGCGCTACCTGCCAGGCATTTGGCGATTACGTGCTGGAAACGTTGCGCGCAGGGAATTTGTAAAGCGCGCACGGGTAGGCGGGAGAAAAACACCTCGGTCCTGCTTGTGATCTTGCACACTGCGGCGGATGCGAAAAACGCGTCCGCCGCTTTTGAATCCCAGGGCCTGTCCGGGAAGAACGGACGCGCAGGTTTCCAAAGCCGGACGCGCGCGGGAAATTTGCTTTTCGGAACCGATAAAGCGCCGCTTTGAAAAGGCGACGTGGGGTTACGGGGGAGGAGAAAGCGGGAAGAATCCTGCGCATGTCCCTTCATAAATAAGGAGTTGCTTTTTCGCCTCCCATGGAAGGGCGTCTCCGCCGCCTGCGCTTTGAAAAGGCGACGTGGGGTTACGGGAGAGGAGAAAGCGGGAAGAATCCTGCGCATGTCCCTTCATAATAGGGGTTGCTTTTCCGCCTCTCATGGAAGAGCGGCTCCGCCGCCTGGCTTTAAAAATGCAACATGGGGTTACGGGAGAGGAGAAAGCGGGAAGGACCCTGCGCATGTCCCTTCATAAATAAGGAGTTGCTTTTCCGCCTCCTATGGAAGGGCGGCTCCGCCGCTCGCGCTTTGAAAAGGCGAAGGCGCGAGGGGTGGGGAGAAAGGAAAAAATTGCGTCTTTCGATTTTCCCGCGCTTCGGCAGAACACATCTTCCTTCGGAAAAGTGGGCGAGAAGTGGGCGAGAAAGGGCAGGGAAAATGAGGCCGTCGCCCCGTCTGATCCTTGTTTGCCAGAGGTAAGGACGTTCGCTTTTTGAAAAGATAGCGCGAAGCACAAGCCCCAAAGCGCTTGCTTATGAAAAGGCAAACGCAAGAAGAGCGGGAGATGGCGGGGAAGATGAGGCGGTTTTCCGCATCAGCCTGCCCTTGCCCGCTGAAAGCGAAGGACGCTGGCCCCGTGAAAAGGTGGGTGTGAAGCGAGGAGGGCGAGCGGAGCAAAAATGACAGTCCCGCGACGTTTATTTTTTACATCCCGGACGAAGCGCTTACTTATAAAAAGGCAAACGCAAGAAGAGCAGGAGATGGCGGGGAAGATGAGGCAGTTTTCCACATCGTCCTGCCCTTGCCCGCCGAAAGCAAAGGGCGTTGACTCCGTGAAAGGGCGAGTGTGAAGCGAGGAGGGCGAGCGGAACAAAAATGACAGTCCCGCGACGTTTATTTTTTACACCCCGGGCGAAGCGCTTGCTTATGAAAAGGCAAACGAAAAAAGTAAGAGGGGACGGGGAAAATGAGGCAGGCCTCGCTTCGTCCTGCCCTTGCCCGCCGAAAGCGAAGGGCGCTGGCCTCGTGAAAAGGTGGGTGTGAAGCGAGGAGGGCGAGCGGAACAAAAATGACAGTCCCGCGACGTTTATTTTTACACCCCGGGCGAAGCGATTGCTTATGAAAAGGCAAACGAAAAAAGCAAGAGGGGACGGGGAAAATGAGGCAGGCCCTGCTTTGCCCTGCCCTTGCCCGCCGAAAGCGAAGGACGCTGGCCCTGTGAAAGGGGGGGTGCGAAGCCAAAGGGGTGAGCGGGACAAAAATTGTAGCCTCGTGACGTTTATTTTTACACCCCGGGCGAAGCGATTGCTTATGAAAAGGCAAACGAAAAAAGCAAGAGGGGACGGGG
>CAJFUU010000062.1 GCA_904420265.1 uncultured Clostridia bacterium | reverse complement strand
TCCCGACCACTTCGACCCGCGCCAGTATCTCAAGCCCGCGCGCGCCAACATCAAGAAGCTGGTTCAGCACAAGCTCGTGGACGTGCTCGGCTGCAACGGCAAAGCCTAAACCATGGATATATCGCCGCCTCACCACCTGTGTGGGGCGGTTTTTTCGCGTTTGATTCCGTTGGAAAATCGCCTCCTGTCCGCGCGCTCCAAAAGCGGGCGTATTGCGCGGCGCATGTGAAACTCCGTTCTTTGCGTTTCCCGACCAGCGCGCCCCATAGTTTTGCCTGCCAAAGCGGCTTGCAGCGTTTTCCACGCAAAACTTTGAGATCAGAAAGCGGTGGATGTGTGAAATTCGAGATCTCCCGGGACTTCCCCACCTATTTCCGGCCTGCCTACCCGGAGGAATTTGAGCTGTTTTCCCATTTTGAAACCACGGCGGCAATCCCTACGGCGCTGTTCGCCCTCACCACCTGGAAGGAGAACGGCAAGCCGAACGTATGCTTCCACGCCTGGAGCTGCTTCCACGGCGACAAAACAGCTTTCTTCGCGGTGATGGGAAACCTGTATCAGCATACGCACACATATGCGAATATACTGCGCGAGAGGTGCTTCTGCATCAACTTTCTTCCCATCCGCTATTACGACCGGCTCGTCGATACAATCCAAAACAATGCTTACGATATGGATGAATTTCAGGCCGGCGGTTTTTCGCTCTCCGAAGCAAAGACCATCCATGCACCTGCGATTGAAGAGGCGTTTATCAACATGGAATGCACTCTGAAATCCGCGCAGGATTTAAGCGGGGCGGGGAGCACGGCGATGATTGTCGGCGAGGTTCAGCATATTTCCGTGGCCGAAGAATATGCGCAGGGTTACGAAAGGCGCTACGGCAGGGATGGCTTTATGCTGCTCATCCCCGCGCCGCAGGACTTGCGCACGGGCGCGCCGGCGCAATCGGCAATCGCAACGCTGCGCATTGAAAGGCTTGATTGATACTCCTCCCCAACCAAAAGCAGACGGCAAAGATAGAGAAACGCCATGTTTGTCAGGGGTGAAAACATGGCAAACGATGGAGCGCCGGACACTGCTGGATTCGCCTTGCTTTAATTCGGGGGTATGAGGCCGCCCGCAGCGGGAACGCTGAAGTGGGGCACTGAAAATGGTGAAAATCATTCCCGCGGAATGCGTCGCGGCAAGCGTTGGAAGGGCGCTTTCTGCGGCTGGGGCGGGGACGATCCGCTCCTGTCGGGCAGACCCCGGACGCGGGAGGCGGCCTTCTTGCTGTTTTGCGCGTGCGTCTGTGCAATCGAGCCAGGAGCATAGCCCGGATGGCAATTGCGCGGCCCGCGCATTTTATAAGCCGCCGGACTTTCCCAAATTCCCCAATGCGCTTCGCCGCCGACGATTGCGCGCGGCCTTGGAGACGCGCCCGTGCACGCTTTTCAGGCGGCATCCATCGCCGATACACAAATATCCCGGGAGCCGCAGCGTTCCGGGGAACCACACTTCTTCGTCCCCGGAAAATTTGTCGCCGTTTGGAGAAGACGGCAGACAATGTGGCCCTGGCGGATAAAACACTCTCTCAACCGCACTTTACCCTTCAGAGGATTCGCATAAGCCGGCTCGCGCGCAGGGCCAGAAACACGAATCCTCTGAATGCCGCCGGCATTCCTGCCCGTTTTCCGCATACTGGCGAGCGAGTTCCATTTCGGTGATCAATGCCGTCTTTCCTTTGGGGCGACAGCAGGCTTACACAAATCATCGCCATGGCGGCGCCGTCAAAAGCGCCAAATCCTGCGCATACAATTTTCGCACGAATGTCCTGCTCCATATTCATTGCGGCGCAAACCCTTCTCGATTGCGCATACAAATTCCGGTATGGGCAGGCAAAGGTGGTCAGGCGTTTTCAGCCCGAGCGCACAAAAATCGGGCGGCTCCGCAGAGCCGCCGCAGGCTGTCGGGAACGTGGCAAAACCGCTCTTTAAGAAGCATTATCCGACGAAAGGCTTCGGTTTTTGCGAAATGATCGACCGTTCCGGCGTGGGAAGCGCCGTTTTTTGAGACGCACATCCGATAACAGCGGATTTTCACTGTCTTTCTGCGGCGGCCTTAAAAACGCTGCGAGACTTTCCTGCTCGGAAGGTTTAGGGACAGGACGGGGCGGCTCCGCAGAGCCGCCATGTGTTTTTACCGCCGCGTTCATCCGTCTTCCAACAAATCCAGCGCCGTCATCGCCGCGCGCAGGCGGAGGCGCTTTTCCACGTCCAGAGGCGCAAGCGGCAGGCGCAGTTCGTCCTCAATTTTGCCCATCATGGCAAGCGCCGCCTTGACGGGAATGGGGCTAACCTCGATAAACAGCGCGTCGATAATATCCAACAGGGCAAATTGCATTTCCCGGCTCAATTCCACGTCGCCGCGCAAATAGCTGGCGGCCATTTCGTGCATCGACGCGGGCAATACGTTTGCCGCCACTGAAATCACGCCCCGCGCCCCCAGGGACATCATCGTATAGGTCTGGTCGTCGTTTCCGGCATAGAGCGCCGCTCCGGGACAGAGGGCGGCCAGGCGGTTCATTTGGCGGATGTCGCCCGAAGCCTCCTTGACGCCGCGAATCATGGGGTGCTTCAGCAGTTCAGCCACCACCTCCGGCGGCATGTTCAATCCTGTGCGCGCCGGGACGTTGTAGGCAATCAGGGGAATTTCCACGCTGTCTGCAATGGCGTGAAAGTGCTCAATCATGCCGTGGCGGCTGGCTTTATTGTAATACGGGGTAACCACCAGCAGGCCGTCCGCGCCCAGGGCCTGCGCTTCGACGGCGTATTCCACAGCGGTGCGCGTGTTATTCGCGCCCGCGCCCACCAACAGCGGCACGCGCCCGGCCACCGTGGAAACTGCGCACTCGATCAGCGCTGCACGTTCCGAAGACGTGACGGTGCACGGCTCGCCCGTGGTGCCCAGAACGATGATGGCGTCGGTGAGGCTTTCGATTTGCCAGTCAATCAACCGCTCGAAGGCATGCATATCCACCTTGCCTGCGCGAAACGGCGTAACCAGCGCCACGCCGCTGCCATAAAAGAGCGCGTTCCGCATAAAAATCCTCTCCCTTCCTGAACAATCTATGCCGGGCAGGGAGAGGAATGCGCACACAGAGCGGGCGCGCACGGCCAAAAACAAAAGCGCCTGGCCGGCTGCGCGCCACGCCAAGCGCATTGGAGCGCCGGCTTAACCGACGTCTTCCCCGGGATAGCGCATCAACAGGCTGGTTTGGCAAAAGCCGGCCGATTCCAGCGTGTGCAAAAGCAGAGGAATGCGCGCGCGCACGTCGGCCACAACCACGCGGATACCCGCGTCCTCAAAATATTCGCCCGCCAGGCGCAAAAGATGCCGCGCCACGCCCATATTGCGCCAACGCCGCGCGGTATGTATGTAACCTATGCGCCCCACGCCGCCGTCTTCGCGCCAGCAGGTGAGTTCGCCCGCCAGGCCCGTCGGCGCCACGCATAAAATGCGCCGGAAAGCCTCGGCGGCGGTATAGGCGTCCAGCCAGGCAAAGTCCCGATTGCTTTGAAAAAGCTGGTTGTAACGGTCGAGAAAGAAGCGTCTCTCTTCCGGGTCGCTCAATTCGTCTTCCACCAGGACGCACCCGGCGGGCATACGCGTTTCCGGAATGCGCTCGAAATCCAGTTCCATACGCACCAGGCCGTCGTTATCTTCAAAGCCGTACTGCTCCAGCGCCGCCAGGAGCAAGTCGTCCTCAGGCGGGCAGGCGGCATAAATGCGCGCCGGTTTGCCCGCGCGCGCCGCCAGTACGCGCGAAAGCGCCATGGCCGCGCCCAGCGTTTTGCCAAAAGCGGAAAACTCGCCCGCAAACTCCAGGCGGAAGTTGTTCGGACGCGCAGGAAACAGAACCGGGTTCGGTTCCGGGTGCACCACGCAGCACCCCAACCGCTCTCCGGTTTTTTCGTCGATGGCCTCAAAGCCGTTTTCCACCGGCTCGCCAAAAAGAGGCTCTCTGGGATTGCGAAGAATCATCTTTCGTACCTCTGTGCTTACTCCCATTCTATGGACGAGGTTGCCCGCCCCGTCACGTCGTACAAAACGCGGTTCACGCCCACAACCTCGCGGGTAATGCGCTGGGTGACGCGCTCAAGCAGATCATAGGGCATGCGATAGGCGTTGAAGGACAGCGCGTCCTGCGAACTGACCGCGCGCAGGGCCACGGCGTATTCCTGACAGACGACGCCATCGCGCTGGCCAAGCGTGCGTATGTTCGTCAACACCGCAAAATACTGCCAGACGCGGCGGTCGAGGCCCGCCTCGGCGACTTCCTCGCGGAAGATGGCGTCTGCCTCGCGCAGCATATCCAATTTTTCGCGCGTCACTTCGCCCACAATGCGCACCGCAAGGCCCGGCTCCGGGAAAGGCTGGCGCTGCGTCAGTTCCTTGGGCATGCCCAGCACTTCGCCGAGCTGACGCACCTCGTCTTTGAACAACAACCGCAAAGGCTCTATACATTTGTCAAACCCCGGAGCGCGGCGCGTGGCCCCGGAGAGCACGTCCGGATAGATCGTGCCCTGGCAAAGGCAATCCACATGCCCCAACGCGCGGGCCTCGTCTTCGAATACGCGCATGACTTCCTGCTCCACCACCTCGCGCTTGGCGGAGGGGTCCGCCACGCCTTCCAGGCGCTTTAAGATGCGCTCGCCCGCGTCCACGCAAATCAGTTCCATGTTCAGCGCATCGCGGAAGGTGGACGTCACCAGCGCCGTTTCACCCTTGCGCATCAGGCCGGTATTGATATACAGGCATTTGAGCCGGTCGCCAATGGCGCGGTACAACAGCGCCGCGCACACCGCGGAATCCACGCCGCCGGAAATGGCGATCAGGGCGCTGCCCTCGCCCACCTCCGCGCGAATGTTGGCCTCGGCACGCTCGACAAAAGCCTCCATGGACCACCATGCTTCGCATCCGCAAATGCCGCCGGCAAAGTTGGCCAGAATTTGCAAACCGTCGGGGTCGTTGTTTTCGGCATAGAATTGCAGCGCATACAGGCGCTTTTCCTCGCAGGCAAAGGCCGGTACCAGCCCGCCGCCGGCATAGGCGATGGCGCAGAAGCCTTCCGGCAATTCCATGGAGTCCACGCGCGAGAAAAAGCGCTCGGACTCGCCCAGGCCCTCAAACAGAGGCGACGCGGAAAAGGAAATCTGCGCGCTGCGGCCGCTGATTTGCGTATCCAGAAGCTGCCCGCCAAGCGCCAGGGCCATTTCGCGCGCGCCGTAACCCATGGCGAGCACGGGGATGCCCAACGCAAAAATCTCCGCGTCCGCATGGCGCGCGCCGGCGTCGTCCGGGTCGCCCGCGCCGCCGGCCAGCAACAACCCGCGCGGCGCGCGCCCGGCAATATCCTCTGCCGCGGTTTCGCAGGGGAGAATTTCGCAGAAAAAGCGTTCGCCGCGCAGTTTGCGCGCCATCATTTGCGCCTGTTGGCCGCCAAAGTCCAGGATGAGAATGCAATCGCTATCCATAGGCCGTCTCCTTGAAGGGCGGAACGCATCCGCCTCAGCGCTTGGGCTCGTTGGGTTTCGGCATTCGCCGGTCCACAATGTCGATCTTGCGCAGAATTTGCTCCGTCACGTCAATATGCAGGGCGTCGGCAAGCTGCAGGCCGTACATCATCACGTCTGCAAATTCCTCGGCGATCAGCGCCACGCGCGCGGGGTCGCCGCCGGAAAGCAGCCGGTCCACGTCGGCGGGGTCCAGCCACTGAAAATGCTCGAGCAGTTCGCTCATTTCCACCGTCATGGCCATCGCCACATGCTGCGGATTCTGCACGCCGTTTTCGTCGCCCCAGCCCTTGCGCCGGCACATGGCCAGCACCTGCCGCTTCAGTTCGGCGATGGGCGTATTGCTGTCGCTTGGCAAGCCCTGCACCCCCACGATAACAGTTTATGCTTGAGATTATACCATATGTGCGCGATTTATGCAAACCCCGAATTTAATGCCTGCCTTCGCCCTGGGAGGCCGGCAACACGCCGCCGAAGAAAAGGTGTGAAACAGCCGGCGAACCGTTTTCAGCAAGGCGGCGGTTTTGCCGGTTTGGGGGACGCTTAAAATCAACCGTCCCGTCCCGCAAACCCCGTATCGCGCATTTTCAGAAGGAAACTGCGCTATCTGCGCCGGACTTTTGCGGAAAAATCAAATAAATTGCTTGACGCCCGCCAAATGCGTCTGAACCGCAAAGGCGTGTCGCATGCAGCGATGGGAAGTTCCCTGCTTTTTGCATTCCAAGGCCCCGCCCCCTGCGCGGGAGGCAGGACCTCTGAAAGCCCGTGCTGATGAGTATCAGGCGAACCCCGCTCCCTACACGGGAGGCAGGACCCGGAAGCGCAAATTCCTCGCGCTGCATCAATAACCCCGCCCCCTGCGCGGGAGGCAGGACCTCTGAAAGCCCGTGCTGATGAGTATCAGGCGAACCCCGCTCCCTACACGGGAGG
>CAJFUU010000061.1 GCA_904420265.1 uncultured Clostridia bacterium | reverse complement strand
GTTGGCATTTCCGTAACGCATATGAGCCATATCGAAACGGCGAACACAAAGTTGAGCCTGCCTGTGTTTATCGACATCGCGCAGGCCTTGGAAGTGCGAACAGACGCGCTCCTGCACGATTATGCCGCAGGCAGCGTCGATTGTTCAATGGAGGAAATTATCGCCGTTCTGGAGCGCTGCAGCGCCAAAGAAAGCAGAATCATTGCAGATCTTGTAAAGGCGGCAAAACAATCGTTTGATATGTATTTATAGCTGGCAAACCATCCGTTTATCCAAAAAGCGCCGCCCGCGGCAAAGCGGATGGCGCTTTCATGTCCCTTCCTAATCCCGCTCCCATTCCAGCAACCGGCCGGTGCGGGCGTCCAATTCAAATTCGTATTCCTGCCCGTCCAAATAGGCGTCCCCTTCGTAAAGGAGCATGCCGTCGTCTTCGTCCATCTCCATGCCGTCAAGCTGCGCGCCAGGGCGCAGAATTTGCAAAACCTGGCTCGCGCCCGCGAAGGTCAGTTGGCCGTTTGACAGAAATTGCCCGAAGGCGACCGCCCCCGCGGCGAGTCCGCCCGCGGTGGCAAACTGCGCCCAACCCGCGGCGCCGGTAGCCACAAAATACAGCCGCGCCGGACCGTCGCCCTCTTCGGCGCGCAGGATGAGCGCCGCTTCATCAAGGGTCCAAAGCGCCGCCTCCGCCTCGGCGCGGGTTTGCAGTCCGCCGGCGGCCGCCCCGGCGCTTTGCAGGGAAAGCGCGTTGCCGGCGCCGTCCAGCGTCAGCGTCCAGGCGTTTTCATCCGTTTGGTAGGAAAGCGCGCGTCCCGAGCCCGCGGGTTCCTCGCCCAGATACGTCGCGCCGGCCGGCAGCCAGGCCAGCGCCGTTTCGGGCGCGGCCTCCGCGCGCGCCGCAAGCGGGACGAGCATCGTCAAAAGGCATAGCGCCAGCGCCAGAATTTTTCGCATGTCTTTCTCCTCTCAGGGTGCGCCCCGTGTTTTTTGTGCGTTTCAACCGCATGCGCGGAATTCTCCTCTGGTTAGGGCCAATGTTCCACTTTCCCGGTATATTATGTTTCTGTCCGCCTGGTTATAGGGCATTTTCATCCACTTGTTTCAGGATGGCCGCGGTCTATCCGCACGCTTGGCATTTTCCTGCGCAGCGAGGCCCGCAATCGCCGTGAACCGCGCGAAGGCCTGCTAGAAAAGCGGCCGCATCCCGTGTCCGCCATCCCTCAAACAACGCTTGAGGGGCCGCGAAAACCGCAATTCTTTCCGCGCGAAATGATCCTTTGGCGCGCCGGCCCGCGAAAACCGCCTATTGCTCTGCCTCCAGCGGCAATACAATGACAAAGCGGCTTCCCTTTCCGGGCGCGCTTTCGGCCTCCACGCGACCGCCATGCAGCCGGGCAATCAGGCGCACCAGCGAAAGTCCCAGTCCCGCTCCCCCGGCCTGTCGGGAACTGTCGCCCTGGTAGAAGCGCTCGAAGATATGCGGCATGGCCTCCGGGGCGATGCCCGGCCCGTCGTCCTCAACCACCAGGCGCGCTTCGCCGCCCTGCGCATGTACGCCCACGCGCACATATCCGCCTTCGCGGCCGTACTTTACCGCATTTTCCGCCAGGTTCAAAAGCGCCTGCGTAAGCATGGTCTGATCGCACTTTGCCCATACGGAGCCGTCCAGCGCGCGCAAAACCGTCATGTTCCGCTCGGCGGCGCCGTCCTCAATCTGCGCGGCGACGACCTCCGCCAGGTCGCACAGGTCGATGGTTTCCAGTTCTACGCGCATCTGTCCTGCGTCCATGCGCGTCAACGCCAGCAGGCGGCCAATCAGCGTGGACATCTGCCCGGCGCGCAGGCGGATGTCGCGCAGGGCCTCCATGCGGTCCTCCGGCGTGGCCAGGTCGGAAAGCGCAAAATCCGCCTGCGCCAAAATCGCCGCCACGGGCGTGCGCAATTCGTGCGAAGCATCCGAAGTAAAGCGCCGCTCGCGCTCAAAGGAGCGCTCCAGGCGGTCGAGCATGTCGTCAAACACCTTGGCCAGGCGATACAGTTCATCGCGCGCGCCCTCCAGGGCGATGCGCTTTTTGAGGTCGGCGCCGTCAATAATGCTTTCCGCCGTGCGGGCAATGCGCGTAACCGGTCGGAAAGCGCGCCGGGCAATGAAGTAGCCGCCTACGCCCGCCAGAATCACCAACGCCGGCAAAATCAGCGCCGCCAATTCCATTCCGATGGCGCTCAAATTGGCGGCAGCGTCGGCAGAAATATAGCAGCGCAGCCAAATACTCTCCGCGTCGTCAAACTCCATGCGTGTATCCAGCACGTACCATTCCTCGCCGGAGCGCTCTGTGGCGGAGCGCATTTCCCCCTCCGCAAAGGGCAGGTCAAAGCGCACCCTGCCGTAAATCAGCTCCCCGTCGGTGGTAAACAGCGCCACGCGCACGCTGGGCAGCTCGTCCAGATCGCGGTCGATATCCAGTTCGCCGTCCTCCATGCGGATGTCGTCCAGCGCAAGCTGCGCCGTTCCGGTCAGCGTTTCATAATAGTAGTTGTGCATCATGCGCCGGGCGCTCAAAAACAGCACACCCGCGGCCAGAAGCGCGATCAGGGCCACCAGAAGCGTATACCAAATGGTCACCCGCGCCTTGATAGACAAACGCTTCATGTTTCCTCCCGGAGCACATAGCCCGCCCCGCGCACCGTGTGGATAAGTTTTGGGGAAAAGCCCTCGTCTATTTTTTTGCGCAGATAGCGTATGTACACGTCCACCATGTTGGACGCGCCTTCATAATCATAGCTGAAAATATTCTGTTCAATGCGCTCGCGGGAAAGCACCGCGCCCTGGTTGCGCATCAGGTATTCCAGCAGCGCGTATTCGCGGCCAGTGAGGGCAATGGCTTTGCCGGCGCGCGTGACTTTCTGCGCCGCCGTGTCCATCGAAAGGTCGGCAAGCGTCAGCACCGTGCCGCCCTCGGGCCGGCCCCGACGGGAAAGGGCGCGCACGCGGGCCATGACTTCATCCAGCGCGAAAGGCTTGACCAGATAATCGTCGCCGCCTGCGTCCAGCCCCTCCACGCGGTCGGCCACCGCATCGCGCGCGGTGAGGAACAACACCGGTGTGCGCACGCCCGCCTCCCGGGCGCGGCGCACGGCGCTCAGGCCGTCTTCCACGGGCATCATGATGTCCATAATGGCCACGTCGTAATCGGTAAGGCGCAAATAGTCGTAAGCCGCCGCCCCATCGTGGCACACATCCACGCTGTAATGCGCGGCCTCCAGCCTGCGCTTGAGCACGGCGGCAATGCTTTTGTCGTCCTCGGCAACCAGTATGCGCAATGCGTTTCCCTCCCGGCGGACATAGGCCCGCATTCGTTGGTTTTTATAAAATGTGGATTTCTTCTCCCGAAGAAAGGAAATGAAAGAACGATTCCCTTCGCGCGGAAGTCCTTTCTTCTCGCCACGTGCCAGCCAGCCGTCCAAAGGAAAATCGTGGCTCGCCACAAACGGCGTCCCGCCAAACGGCCGAAAACCGCAGACAGGAGGCTGTCATAAACCGCAGCCCGCCGGGCGGCAGGATTTGGCCGCGCACCCCCGCATCCGCGGGGTTTGCAGCGCAGCCGAGCGCCACTTGGCTTATTCCGGGCGGCATTCCCCCTGCGTCCGCGAGGTTTACAGGCCACTTCGGCCCCTTCCCGGAGAAAGGAAACAGAAAACCGATTCCCCTCGCGTGGAAGTCCTTCCTTCTCGCCCCGTGCCAGCCGGCTCCCCAAAGGAAAATCGCGGCCCGCTGCAAGCGGCGTCCCACCAAACGGCCGAAAACCGCAGACAGAAAACTGGCACAAACCGTGCGTCCGCCGGGCGGCAGGATTTGGCCGCGCATCTCCCCGCACCCGAGAGATTTACGGGCCACTTCGGCCTTCCCGAAGAAATGAAATGAAAAGCCGATTCCCCTCGCGCGGAGGTCCTTCCTTCTCGCCCGCGCCAGCCGGCTCTCCAAAGGAAAATCGCGGCCCGCCACAAACGGCGTCCAGCCAAACGGCCGAAAACC
>CAJFUU010000060.1 GCA_904420265.1 uncultured Clostridia bacterium | reverse complement strand
GTCCTTCCTTCTCGCCCGCGCCAGCCGGCTCTCCAAAGGAAAATCGCGGCCCGCCACAAACGGCGTCCAGCCAAACGGCCGAAAACCGCAGACAGGAAGCTGCCCGCAGCCCGCCGGGCGGCAGTGTTTGACCGCGCATCTCCCCGCACCCGCGAGGTTTACAGCGCAGCCGAGCGCCACTTGGCTTATTCCAAGCGGCATTCCCCCTGCGTCCGCGAGGTTTACATGCCACTCCGGCCCCTTCCTTTGGGGAAGGGGCCGAGGCAGGCGTTTAGTCGTCGTAAGCCGTGAAGGTGAAGCTGGCGGAGCCGTATTCCGCGTCCTGCGCGGAGCGCACGCCCGTTACGGTGACCATATATTCGGTGCCGATGGTCAGGGCGCTGTCCAGGCGCGCCTCAATGCTGTCCTCGTCCCAATCGGTAACGGTGGCGTTGATGGTGGTGCCATCGGCGGTGATAATCTGCACGGCGGGCGCCTCATACTGCACCAGCGCGGTGAATTCGATATCCACTTCGCGGTCGTCGCGGTCATAGTCCACCTTCTGGATGGCGGCCGCGCCCTCAAGCGGCACGATGAAGCTGCCGGTTACGGAGGTGTATTCGCCGGAACGGCCTTCGCGCACGCCAGAAATGGTGTAGTTGTAGGTGGCGTCGGTGGCATAATCGGCAATCTGGAAGGTAAGGTCGTCGTCGTCAAGCTGGACGATGGTGGCGGAAACCGCCGCGCCGGTGGCGTCGGTGACGGTGACGGCCGGATTCTCATAGTTCACATCGCGGAAAAAGTCCACTTCCACATAGCCAAAGCCTTCGTAAACGGTGCGCTGAATCATGGAAGAAGTTTCCACGGTGGGGGCGGCGGTGAAGGTCATCTCAGCCAGGGCGGGGATGGCGGCCAGCGCGAGGGCCGCAACGAGCAACAGGGCAATCAGCGTTTTTTTCATTTTGTCATCGCTCCTTTCGATGTACCCATTATACGCGGGAAACATGAAACGAAAATGAGAAAAATCCACTTTCTGCGGTTTTTGGCAAAAATTTCTCCTTGCCCGGCGCAGCGGCAAAATTCCGGCGGCGCGGCCTATTGGGGCCCATCCGCATCCGGCGCGGAAGCGCGGCGCACGGTGCTCTGGTTGCGCGTGCGGCTGAGGCGTTCATGCGGCAGGCGCGAAGCGCGGGTGAGCATGTTGACAAAACACATAAACACAAACGCCGTAAACAGGCCCAGGCAAAGCACCGCCACCGCGCCCAGGGCAAAAAAGCGCCAGCCGGTAGCGTCGATCATGGCGTTCCAGGCCTGAAAACCCACATACGGCGCGGCCAGCAAAATCAAATACAGAGACACGCAGCGCACGGCCACCTGCCATAGCCGCGGCCGGCCGCCGTCCTCGCGCACCAGCCGCACGCGGCACAGCGCCTTACCCAGCGTGCGTCCGCGCGCCAGGTATTGAACAAGTATGAAGTAGACCAGCACGCTGAAAACATACACGCCCAGTATGTGCTCGCCGCTGCGCACGCCCAGCAGACGCGAAACCGGCACGGCGATCAGCGCGCACACGCCCCAGTCGATACCCGCCGCCACGGCCGCGCGCATAATGGAAACGCGTTCGCCGCGGTGATAGGCGATGCGGTCAAGCCGCTCCTGCGAAGGCAATATCTTCATCGGCAGAGGCGCAATCAGGTAGCCCAGGGCCGCGCCCAGCGTGTTGGTAATCAAATCGTCCACATCAAACAGCCGGTAGGGCCGCGGATATATGAACAAAAGCCCCGTAAGCTGCAAAAGTTCGATGGACAGGCTGACCAGGAAACCCCAGCGCACCGTCTGCAAAAAGTTCTGGCGGAAATAGTAGCGCAGGTAAATCCCCAGAGGAAAGAGCATGGCCACATTGGCCGCCAGGTAAAAGAAACTGTCGGTGGAAAACACGCGCAGCCAGCTCGCCGCATCGCCGGGAGCAAAGTTTGCCTCGGCAAGCGCGTTTTGCAGGCCGTGGAAGGGCACAAGCTGCGCCCAGTCCCCAGTCATCTTCGAAACTTCCGCAATGCTGGGCAGCGGCAGTACGCCCAGAAAATACACGCACAGCAGGTAAAAGATAAACGAGTAAACCAAAAGCGTGCGCAAAAACAACACCGCGCCATACTTGTGATAGCGCGAGACAATATACGGGAACGTGAACACCAGCGCCACAAAGGGGAATACCCATACGGCCGTGGAAATTGGGCCGATATAGTCGGCAAGATGAGACATGCTGGCCTCCTTTGAATTTCGTGACCTATTATAGCATGTCCCGGCGGACGCCGCAAGCACACATGGCGCTTCTAACGCGCTTCTAATTCTCTTCCAATGCGCCCCTTCACGGCAGGGAGCGCGGCGGGAAAGAACGAGGATAAACGAAAGCGCGCATGGGAACGCAATGCATGCGAAGAGCCGGCTGTTCAAAGCGAGTCCTTCAAACTGCAAGACAAGGGAAGAAATCCCGGCGCAGCCTCCCGTCCCTTTCTTTGCGAATCGCCAGTGCCGAAAATCTTCAAGGCGTATGGAAATACAGGAAGCATTCGGTATATGAAGAACGACCACGCACCCTCGCCTTCAAATTGCAAAACGTGCAGGGAAAATCCTGGCGCGACCTCCCATCCCTTTCTTTGCGAAACGTCTGCGCTGAAAATCTTCGAAGGCGTCTGGAATCGCAGAGGGCATCCGGCGCATGAAAAACGGGCTACATACCCCGCTTTCAGACTGCAAGGCGAGAAGAAGGGCGGAAATATTCCTCGCCTTCAAACCACAAGATGCGCAGGGAAAATCCAGCGCGACCTCCCATTCTTTCCTTTGCGAGCCGCTGGCGCTGAAAGCCCTCAAAGGCTTCCAGAAATACGGCAGGCATCCGGCAGACGAGGGGCAGAAATATCCCCTCGCCTTCAAATTACAAGGCAAGAGAAAATCCTGGCGCGGCTTCCTGTCCTTTCCTTTGCAAAACGTCTGCGCTGAAAATCTTCTAAAGGTATCTGGAATCGCAGAAGGCATCCGGCGCATGAAAAACGGGCTACATACCCCGCTTTCAGACTGCAAGGCGAGAAGAAGAGCGGAAATATCCCCCATCTTCAAATTACAAGACGACGGGGAAAATCCCAGCGCGACCTCCCATTCTTTCCTTTGCGTGCCGCCGGCGCTGAAAGTCCTCAAAGGCATCCAGAAACACGACAGGCATCTGGCATACGAAGAACAGAAACATCCCCTCGCCTTCAAATCATAAGGCAAGGAAAAGAATCCTGCGCGGCCTCTCGTCTCTTTCTTCGTGAATCGCCGGTGCTGAACCCCTCAAAAACATCCGGAAACATGGAGTGTATCCGGCATGCGCACGTCTCGCGCCTCCATCTTCCTGTTTTCCCTTCCCCCGTGGCCTCTCTTCTCCTGTACGCCCATTCTTCGCGCGCGTTCCCACTTCCCCGATTTTCTTTTCCTCTGCACGTTCCGCTCCCCACACGCGTCCTTCCGTTTGCGCGTGTATTTCGCTCTCCGCGCGCATCGCTTTTCCCCGACACGTTCGCATCCCTCACACGCCCCTTCCCCCGTTCGCACCTTGCGCCTCCCGTCATGCAACCTCCTGCTTCCACACGCATTTCGTCTCTCCATGCGCACCATCACTTCCCCATCCCCATTATTCATGCACGCTCCAGTCTTTCGGGCTTTTCTCCCGCCTTCGCGTCCCGCCGGCAAAGCAAAAGCGGAGCCCATATGCGGCTCCGCCCCTTGCATTTTTCCATCTCAACCCTGTGCATACAGCCCGTTCTTTCCCAAGAAGCCGGCCACCGCCCCGGTGAGGGGATCGTAGCCGCCCCGATAAAAGCGCGGAACCAACGGGCAGAACAACAGCGTGCCAATCAGGCATACCAGCATATCCTGCATGGTATCGTTCACGCCCGTGCTCAACACGTGCTGCAAATCGCGCCCCGTAATGGCGGCCGCCGTCCATTCGCACAGTTCGAACAGGCCCGCCACGGCCATGGAGGTAAAAAACACAAACAATACCGCCGTAGGCACGCTGTGCGCTTTCAAAGGCCGTTCTCTCTCCAGATACAGGTACAGCGCCAGCGCCAGAACGGCCACGAACACGCCGGAAAGCGTATGCGCCACCTTGTCAAAACCCTGGATTTTCTGATAGAACTCCGCCGTGCCGCCCAGCGGATAGGCCAGAAACGTAAACACAAACACGCAGAACTCCATCTGATAGCCGCGCTTGAAGTGAAAAACCTTGTAAAAGGCCCAGAACAGCGGGTAGAGGAAAAACGTACCCAGAGCCATAACCAGTCGGTATGTATCGCCGCGCACCGCGCCGCTGATCACCAAATAGACGCTGAACAGCGCATAGAGAATTTCCGTCGCCAGCGTCACAGGCCGAAAGCGCTCGTCACGAGCGATTGCCGTTTGCATACAAATATCTTCCCCCGTCGTTCAAGATAAACCCTTTGCGCTCTCCAGCGCGCAAAACAGGCTGTCCACGCCAAACCCCAGCGCCGCAATGCCCGTGCTCAGCGACCAGGAAAATCCCGCGAACGCGCCCACAACCAGCGCCAGCGCCGCCGCCGCGCTCAGCGCCGCAAGCACGCCGCCCAATGCCGGGCGCCAGGCGCGCCAATTCGTCGCCAGCAGGCGAGCTACCGCGCAATAGGCAAGAATCGCCGCCAGCGCCAATTCGCACAACGCCTGTCCGGCCCGCCAGGGCAACAGCAGCCGCAGCCCGGTGAGCATCAACGCCGCCGAAACGCGGAATTCATACAGCGAAAACGCGGCCTCTTCCGCGGGCATGGCAAAGTGCTCATACTGCGCAAGCAGCGCGCGGAACACCACCAGCATGGCCTGCACGCATAAGTACAGCCCGCCGGCAAGAATCAGCGCCGCGCACACGGGGTGCGCCGGCCCCACGCTTTCCCCATAACCGGATGCCGCCGTAAAATACCCCGCCGCCAGCAGGATTACGCCCGCTGCGGCCTGCACCACGGCGTTTTTGCGCGCTTCCTTCGCGCCCAATTCCCGGGCGGAAGCATAAATGGCAATATTTCGAACGTCTGACATACAGACACCTCCCATCTATACTCCCATGATACCGGAAAAATCTGAAAATGCGCCTGTCGAAATTCTGAAAAGTTCTTAAGAAACGCGAGGTGCAAGCCTCCGCTGGGTTTTTGCCAAAGCAGGTCGAAAAGCGTCGAGAGCCCGCCAATCCATGCGAAGAGAGCGGGTTCGGCGCAGTCCGGCCGGCGCTGTCTTTGTCCACGCCCTGCACAGCTGCGTTTCGGGCATAATTTTGACTGCCTTCCAAATCGCCAGAGTCAACTTTCGCACAATTTGAACGCGATAGCACACCGCTGCCTTTTCCGGCGGCAAAGGATTTCCGCCTGCATCCGCGCATCCCGCTTTGCGGACTTCAGCGCAACTGGCCGGCAAGATGTGGACGGCGACATAACTTTTGCCGCTGCGGCGGGCGCGCAGCCTTGGGGCGAATCGTGACGGTATCGCCTTCATGGCTGTGTTGGTCAGGCGTTCCATCAGCCGCAAAAATTCCGCACTCAGGCGCTGAAAATCACCCCGCCCGTTGATGCCTGAAGCGGAATTTTGGCAGCGCGGCAACGTCAGGCGCCGTGAACCGTTCTCCGCCGCATTCTCAGGGCGGCAAAGAAGCGCGCCCAGGAAAATCTTCCGCTCCTCCAAGCCCCCGGGCAACGGCGAACCGGGAAGCCGGGCTGAACATCGCGACCCGCAAAGGGCAACCGCCGCGACCGCTTACCGCCGGCAGGCGCTTGCTATTGTTTCCATGGAGGCGCAGAACCGTCCGCTCCCGCAAAACGAACGGTCAAAAATCAACGGCCTTTCAAGCGGGTTGTGAGCGGCAGGCTCCGGTCGTCTCTCGGAATTGCCGCGGCGTTTTCGGAAGCCAACGCCCGGCGAAGAAAGCGCTCCGTCCAAGCCCCCGGGCAACGGCGAACCGGGAAGCCGGGCTGAAAATCCATCGCGGCCCGCAAAGAGCAACCGTCGCGACCGCTTACCGCCGGCAGGCGCTTGCTATTGTTTCCATGGAGGCGCAGAACCGTCCGCTCCCGCAAAACGAACGGCCAAAAATCAACGGCCTTTCAAGCGGGTTGTGAGCGGCAGGCTCCAGCCGTCTCTCGGAATTCCGCGGCGTTTTCGAAAGCCAACGCCCGGCGAAGAAAGCGCTCCGTTTCCGTCGCCGTCCGGAAAATCACGCGTTTTCAAAGCGCTGCCCTTCCGCGGGAGAAAGCAAGAAAGTCTCCTGGACGCCCGCCCCGCTCCGGCCGCGCTTTGCGTCCAGCGGCCCCGGCCCGCGCTAATTCGCCGCCCCTTCCCCACCGGGCGCTGGCAGTTCCAGGATGGCATAATAGCGGTTACCCGTGCGCTCCGTGCGCAAACAGCCGCCCATCAGTTCGGCCTGGCGCGCGGCAGAGCGGCAGCCAATATTCGTACCCTCGCGTTTATCCGCGTCGGCGCGCACGCTGTTGTCAAAATGCACAAAGACGCGCGCGCCGTTGACGACCACATAGGTATGCACGGTCCGCTGCGGGTCGGCATAGCGCAACATGTTGGATGTCATATTATCGAAAATGCGCGTTAGCCCCGGCAGATAGGCGCGCAGGCGCAGGCCCTCGGGCACGGTCTGACAGTCCACCGCAAAGCCGCGCAGGCGCAAAAATTCCGCCTGCTCGCTCAAAAGCTGGGTCAGCACGCGCGTGCCGTCCACGTCTTCCAGCATCGGCTCCTGCCCCTGTTCGCCGGAGAATACCGTAAAATAGGAAAACAGCTCTTCAATGCGCTCATGCAATTCGTGCGTGGCCTTGCCCGCTTTTTCGACGCAGGCGCGCATGCCCGCCTCGTCGCCGCGAAAGCGATCGCTCAGGGCCAGTTCCAGATAGCTGGATTGCTTGGTCAGCGGCGTGCGCAAATCGTGTGAAAGCGCGGCGATCAACTCTTGGTTGGCGCGCACGGCCTCGCTTTCGCGCTCCATGCGGTCGGCGATGGCCTGGCGCATCTGGTCGAAACTTTGCGCAAGTTCCGCCAGTTCGGTTTTTCCCTTGAGTTTGACTTCGTGGGAGAGGTCGCCGCCGGCAATGACGGCCATATCCTGGGAAAGGTGTTTGATATCCGAGGAAATACGCCGCGCGTAGGGAGAAATAACCAAAAGCACCGCCGCCAGGGCCAATACCGCCGCAACCAGGGCGATTTGCTGGTCATAGGCGTTGGAGGTGACATAGGGAATCACCGAAACGGTGCGGTCGGAAAACGTAATGGTATAATCGCCGTCCTCTGGCGCGTCTTCATTGTAAAAAAAGCCGATGCCCACGTTGTTGGTCAGCCAGACGCTGATCTGCATATAGTCCGAAGAACTGATCTCGTTGTCGGAAACATAATTTTGCAAATCGTGCAACATACGCTGCTTGTAATCCTCGCTGAAAAGGCGCTGATAGACAAGCGTATCCTGCGTCCATTCGCCCAGGCGGGTGACGCCCACATAGACGGCGACGCCCAGCACCATCGCCGCGAGCATCACCAGCAATACGCGCAAGCCAATGCGCGTGTGACGCAGGGCGATTTTGGGCTGCTTTTCGCTCTTGGAGCTATTCAACGCGATACCCCTTTCCCCAAACGGTTTTGACAATCTGCGGATTTTGCGGGTCATCCTCAATCTTGGCGCGCAGCTTGCGAATATGCACCATGACGGTGTTGGCGCTCACGGAGAAATACGGCTCGCCCCAAACGCTTTCGTAGAGGTTTTCCGCGGAGAAAATTTTGCCGCGATGCTCAAGCATGAGCCGGAGCATCTGGTATTCCAGCTCCGTAAGGGAGATTTCATACCCGTCCTTAAAAACCTCGTTGAAACGGCGGTTGACGCGCAGGCCGTGCGCGGCGAGATAGCCGTCCCCCTGCACTTCTTCCTTGCCGCCGTATACGTGGTAGCGGCGCAGGAGGGCCTTCACGCGCGAGAGCAGCTCGGCGTTGGAAAAGGGCTTGGCAAGGTAGTCGTCGCCGCCGGCGGAAAAGCCGAGGGTGAGGTCTGTATCCATGCTCCGGGCCGTCAGGAAGAGGATGGGCACGTTGGAAACCTCGCGCATATAGGCGCAGGTCTTATATCCGGAGAGTCCCGGCATCATCACGTCGAGGATAACCAGGTCGATGCCCGAATCCAGCATGGCAAGCGCGGCCTCGCCGCTTTCGGCCTGCCGCACAGCGTAGCCCTCTCCAGAAAGGAGAAGTTCCAGAAGTTCACGAATCTCCGCGTCGTCGTCCACAATGAGGATGGTTGCGCTCATGGCCGTTCCTTTCGTATTATCGCGTATAGTCCTGAAAATTGGCCTCACGGGTTTCTGAAAAATTCTTAAGATGGCCGCGAATGCGTGTATTCGAACACATGCGTGCCCGCAGGAAGTTCCTTTTGCACGAGTTCCAGCATCTTTCGGAAGAAGGGGCAGGGGTAGCCAATGGGCGTGCCCTTGCCGATGCAGGAGGCGAAGGCAATGGCGTCCGCGCCGCGTTCTACGAGCAGCCGGGCGCGCAGGGGAACGCGCTTGCCGGGGCAACCGCCGCAACTGGTGAATCCGACCAGCTCGATGGGCTCGGAGACGTCCTGGAAAGCGCCTTCGTGGGCGGCGATCATGCGAAAGTCGGTGGTGCCGGGGCAGTAGTCCTCCGTCTGCATGCAGCGGATGATGCCAAGTTTCATCAAGACCGCCTCGCTTTCGTGTGGGATGATGGTTTTATTATAGCATGAAACAGGGCGGTTGTCAGCGGGAAAGCGATTGTAGCGCTTGGAGCGGAGAAATAGACATGGGCGCGGCGGGTGTTTTGCGTTCCATGGCGTACTCCCTCGGGAGGCGGTTCCTGCTTCGTTCATAGCCTGGCGTCGAACCGGAGCATTTCTTCCAGGTGCGGCACGGCTTAGCTGCATTCTACCCCAGGCGTGTATCTGAAAATGGAAAAATCCGCAATTTCGGGGGGATTTTCCGCTGGTTTTCGCGAAGAATTCGCAGGCTTCGCAGAGCCAAGTCAAGAATTCGGAGCGCCAAAATGGCGCAAAAGACGCTGAAATTGCATTATAAGGAATTTTCTAACACACTCTACCGCCATGACAAAGTTTTCCCTTTGGACGGAGCGCGTTTCTGTCTCGCTCCCGGGCTCTATGCCAAAATTCCCGGCACGCAGCCTTGCCTTGTTCCTACCCGAGCGCTATAGTGCCCCCCGGCGAGCGCGGCATTGCATTGTTCTCTCAGCCTTGCCTCGTGCCCAAGTTTGCCTTTCAAACGGGGCGCAACTGCGCACTCCCCGTTCCCGGGCGCTCTGTCAAAATTCCCGGCACGCAGCCTTACCTTGTTCCTACTCGGGCGTTATATCAAAATTCCCGGCGCGCAGTCCTGCTCCGTTCCTACCCGGGCGCTATGTTGAAGCCCCCGGCGAGCGTGGCATTGCATTGTTCTCTCAGCCTTTCCCCGTGCCCAGGTTTGCCTTTCAAGCGGGGCGCAACTGCCTCTCTCCGTTCCCGGGCGCTATGCCAAGGTTTGTCTTACAGAGGGGATACGGCGTTGGTTGGCGCTGCTTGCCTCCGGCAAGAGGCGCTGCGGGGTATATGAGCGACGCTGCCTTGCCTACGGCAAGGAGCGCTTTGGGGAGCGCGCCCGGATTTTGGGGGCCATGGGGCCATTGGGGGAGCAAGAAACGTCCGCGCGCCCAAGCGGCGGTCGCCGGGCGCGCGGGACGGCATGGCGGGGTTACGCCGGGCTCTGCCCGGACCCGCTTAAGAACCTGAGGTTCTTAAGAATCTCCCAGTTGCCTCCGGCGGGGTTACGGCGGAGCGCTATTTGGCCTGGCCCTCACAGTAGAGGCAGCGGTAGACGCGGTTTTCACGATCCGTCAGCCTGAACACCTGGGGAAGTTCCTGTTCCGTGGTGGTGATACAGCGCGGGTTTTTGCACTTAATGATATTGGTGATTGTCTCCGGCAGTTCCGGATGCCGTTTTTGCGTCAGCACGCCGTCTACGATCACGTTGATGGTAATATCCGGGTCGATATATCCCAACGCATCCAGGTCCACGTCCAGCGCCCGGTCGATTTTGATAATGTCCTTCCGGCCCATTTTCCCGCTGGGCGCGTTTTTAATCAGCGCCACCGAACAATCCAGCGCCTCCAGGTTCAGCAGTCTGTAAATCTCCATGCCCTTTCCGGCGCGGATATGGTCGATGACGATGCCGTTGCGAATCGCGTCTATATTCATACTTTCACCCCCAGCAGCTTCAAAATCAGCGCCATGCGCATATACTTTCCGTTCAGCGCCTGCTTGAAATAACAGGCCCGCGGGTCGTCGTCGATTGCCACGGAAATTTCGTTCACTCTCGGCAGCGGATGCAAGATGGACAAACTCTCCTTCGCCGTTTTCAGCTTTTCCGGCGTGAGAATATAGCTGTCCTTCAGGCGCACATATTCGTCCTCGTTGAAAAAGCGCTCCCGCTGCACGCGCGTCATGTAGAGCACGTCCAGTTCGGGCATAACGCTCTCCAAATCCGTCGTCTGCGTGTAGGGAATACCCTTCCTTTGCAAAATATCTTTCTTTATATAGCTGGGCAGCTTCAATTCTTCCGGCGATACCAGCGCAAACTTCACATTTTCATAGCGCGACATGGCCGCGATGAGCGAATGCACCGTGCGGCCAAATTTAAGGTCGCCGCACAGGCCGATGGTCAGGTTTTCAAACCTTCCCTTTTCCCGCCAGATGGTCAAAAGGTCGGCCAACGTCTGCGTGGGGTGGTTGTGGCCGCCGTCGCCTGCGTTGATGACCGGCACGTCCGCCTTCATGGAAGCCACCAGCGGCGCGCCCTCCTTGGGGTGGCGCATGGCGATGATGTCCGCGTAACAGGAGACGACTTTCACGGTGTCGGAAACGCTCTCGCCCTTGGCCGCCGAGGACGAGGCCGCCTCGGAAAAGCCCAGCACCTGCCCGCCCAGTTCGTACATGGCCGCCTCAAAGCTGAGGCGCGTGCGCGTGGAGGGCTCGAAAAACAGCGTCGCCAGCTTCTTGCCGTGGCAGGCCTCGGCGTATTTTTTGGGGTCGGCGATGATGTCCTCCGCCGTGGCGATGAGGCCGGCGATCTCCTCCGCCGAGAGTTCGAGGATATTGATGAGGCTTCTCATTTCACGCCTCCGATCCAGCTTTCGTCCGAGGGGTTATCGCGGAAGGCCAGCAGGCGGGCGATGTCTTCTTCCTTGATATAGCCCTCCTGCGCGGCCACGCGGCAGACGGCGTCGAAGTTGGAAAGGCTGATGTTCTGGACGTTCGCGGCGGCAAGACGCTCAAGGCCCTTCTTCATGCCGTAGGTGAAGATGCTGGCGATGCCCAGCACCTGCGCGCCGGCTTCGCGCAGCACGTTGACCACTTCGATGACGCTGCCGCCGGTGGAGATGAGGTCCTCGACGACCACGACTTTCTGGCCCTTTTCCAATTTGCCCTCGATCTGGTTGCCGCGGCCGTGATCCTTGGCCCCGGAGCGCACATAGCCCATGGGCAGGCCGAGGATGTGGGCGGTGATGGCGGCGTGGGCGATGCCGGCGGTGGAGGTGCCCATCAGCACTTCGCAGTCCGGGTAGTTGTTCTTAATGGTCTCGGCGAGGCCGTTTTCCACGTCCAGGCGCACCTGCGGCGCGGTGAGGGTGAGGCGGTTATCGCAGTAAACGGGGCTTTTGATGCCGCTGGCCCAGGTGAAGGGCTGCTCCGGGCGCAGGAAAACCGCGCCGATGGAGAGCAGGTCGCGGGCGATCCTCTCTTGCAGTTCCATGCTTTTTCCTCCTTATCCGACAAAACCTTGCAGGCAGCGCTCGTAGGCTTCCACGGGGTCTTCCGCTTGGGTGATGGGGCGGCCGACGACGATGTAGTCCGAGCCCAGTTCGCGGGCCTTTTCCGGGGTGGTGACGCGCTTCTGGTCGCCCGTGTCGCCGCCGGCGAAGCGCACGCCGGGGGTGACGGTGACAAAGTTCTCGCCGCAGCGCCTGTGTACCTCGCCCGCTTCCAGGGGCGAGCAGACCACGCCGTCCAGCCCGGCGGTGCGGGCCAATTCCGCGTAGTGCATCACCACTTCGGGGAGCGGCTTTTCAATGAGCAGTTCCTTTTCCATGCGCATCTGGTCCGTGCTGGTCAACTGCGTGACGGCGATGAGCAGCGGGCGGGTGCCGTCCGGGCGGGTCAGGCCTTCGAGGGCAGCCTCCATCATGGCGATGGTGCCGAAGGCGTGGAGGTTGGTCATGTCCACGTCCAGCTGCGAGAGCGAGCGCATGCCGCCCTTGACGGTGTTGGGGATGTCGCAGAGTTTGAGATCTAAGAAAATCTTGTGGCCGCGGCGCTTGATCTCGCGCACGATCTGCGGCCCTTCGGCGTAGAAAAGTTCCATGCCGATCTTCACGAAGGGCTTTTTGCCGGTGAAGCGGTCGAGGAAGGCAAGCGTTTCCTCACGGCCGGGGAAGTCGAGGGCGATGATGACGTCTTTACCCATGATGTGCGCCTCCTATGATGTCGGTAAGATTTTCGATGCCGCAGCGGGCCATTTCCGCGGGCAGGGCGCGGACGATGTCCCGGCAGGCGTAGGGGTTTTTCAGGTTCGCCGCGCCCACTTCCACCGCCGTGGCGCCGGCGAGCATCATTTCCAGCACGTCCGCGGCGCTTGCGACGCCGCCCATGCCGATGATGGGGATGTTCACGGCCTCGTACACCTGCCAGACCATGCGCAGCGCCACGGGCAGCACGCAGGGGCCGGAGAGGCCGCCGAAGGTGTTGGCGAGGATCGGCCGGCGCGTGTGCGGGTCGAT
>CAJFUU010000059.1 GCA_904420265.1 uncultured Clostridia bacterium | reverse complement strand
TTCGCAGCGAGGAATCCGGCGACCATGTGCGCCGCATACACGACATTACCAAATATCTGCTCACGTTTACGCCCATGGGCGCGGGCATGGATACGCAGATGGTCGAGCACATCGCCTTGGCTTCCATCATGCACGACGTGGGCAAAATCGCCATTCCCGATTCCATTCTCAACAAGCCCGGAAAACTCACGCCGGAAGAATTCGAAATTATGAAAACCCACACGGTGCAGGGGGCGCTGCTGTTGGAAAAAATTCCGCAGCTTCGCGAAAACCAGGCTTACGCCTATGCCTACGATATCGCCCGCCACCACCACGAGCGTTGGGATGGCGGCGGCTACCCGGACGGGTTGCGCGGGGAGGAAATTTCCGTTTGGGCGCGGGTGGTTTCTCTGGCGGACGTATACGACGCGCTTATCAGCAAACGGGTTTATAAAAACGCCCTCCCGCGCGAAGAGGCGCTGGACATGATCCGCTGCGGTGCGTGCGGCGCGTTTGACCCGCACATGCTGGATTGCTTCTTCTCCGTCGAAAAGGATCTTTATGCGCTTTACAACCGTTGAAGGGAGAAAAACCATGGATGCATTAAAAAAACAGCGCCTTACCGCTGCTGGAATCGACCTGGATGGGGCGCTGGAGCGCTTTATGGGCAACGAGGCGCTGCTGGAGCGCTTTCTCAAGCGTTTTTTGCAGGATGAAAACGAGGCGCTTCTGAGCGCGGCGCTGACCGGCGGAGACCTGGAGAGCGCTCTTACCGCCTCCCATACGCTCAAGGGCGTGTGCGGCAACCTTTCCATGACGGCGCTGTTTGACCTGTTCAGCCGCCAGGTGACAGCCCTGCGCGCTGGCGACGTCGCGCTTGCAGCGGGAATGATGGCGGAAATATGCCCCGCGCTGGAAAAAGTGCGCAAAGCGATTCGGGAACTGTGATTCGCCCGGCGCACGGCCGCGGCGCAGAAAACGGAGGATGTCATGAACAAGTTGACAAAACGCACCGTGCGCTTTTTGTGGATCAGCATGGCCGTCATTCTGATCCTCTGCGTGGCGGTCTTTGCCTTTATTACGACCTATATGGTGCGCGAGAGCGACCGCGCCATCGGCGAGATCGGCGAAATCTACATGGAGGAAATGAACCGCCAGATGGAGATGCATTTCAGTTCCATCATTGATTTGCGCCTGACGCAGGTCGAGGCCATCGTCTGGGGTACGCCGCCTGAAGAGGTGAGCGCCTACGGCGAGGAAATGCTGGACGCTCTTGCCGCGGCCGCCATGGCCAGGGGATTTACATACCTGGCGCTTTGCTCCACCGAAGGCGATTTCGACGTAATTTACGGCCCTGATATCGAGGTGGTTGACCTGGACGGCTTCCTGGCCTCGCTCAACCAGGCCGAGCGCAAGGTTGCTGTTGGGATTGCTGAGGATGAAAAGGTGCTTTTGCTGGGCGTGTCGGTGGGCTATCCGCTTTCAGAGGGCTATCCTCTGCGCGATGGATCCCAGTGCACGGCGCTGGTGGCGGGGTTGCCTATTGAGTACATCAATGCCACCATGTCGCTGGCGGCGGATGAATCGCTGGCGTTTTCGCATATCATCCGCAAAGACGGCAGCTTTGTTGTAGAAAATTCCGATTATCCCAGCGACAATTACTATGAGCTGCTGGAAATCCGGGCGGAGTTTGAGGGACAGACGGTCGACGAAGCCGTGGAGCAAATGCGCGCCGCACTCAACGAGGGCGAAGCGTATACGCTTATGTACAGCGTCGATGGCGAGCGCCGGCACGCCTATTGCTCGCCGCTTCCGCCTTCCGAATGGTACCTGTTTACCATCATGCCCCGCGGTTTGCTCGACGAAACGGTAATCGGCCTGGGTACGCGGCGCATATACACGGCCCTGGCCGGCTGCGGCGCAATTCTGCTGGCGCTTTTGACGGTGTTTTTTCTGTATTTCCGCATGTCTCGCAAGCAGATGCGCGCCGTGGAAAACGCGCAGCGCGAGGCGGAACGCGCCAGCCGCGCCAAGAGCGAATTTCTCTCCAACATGAGCCACGACATCCGCACCCCCATGAACGCCATTATGGGTATGACGGCCATTGCCACGGCCAATATCGACAATCCGGACCAAGTGCGCGAATGCCTGCGCAAAATAACGCTTTCCAGCAAACACCTGCTGGGGCTGATCAACGACGTATTGGATATGTCCAAAATTGAAAGCGGGCGTCTGTCGCTCAACCTGGATGTGCTCTCGCTGCGCGAGGCCATGGAAAGCATCGTCAGCATTGCGCAGCCGCAGGTTCGCATCAAGCGTCAGTCCTTCGATGTCTACATTCACGACATACGCGCCGAGCGCGTTTACTGCGACGGCGTGCGCCTCAACCAAGTGCTTCTGAATCTGCTGTCCAACGCGCTCAAATTTACGCCAGAAGGCGGAAGCGTCAGCGTGTCCCTTGCGCAGGAGGCTTCGCCGCGGGGCGATGCTTATGTGCGCACGCATTTCTGGGTGCGCGACAACGGCATCGGTATGTCCAAGGCGTTCCAGAAACGCATTTTCGACTCTTTTGAGCGCGAAGACAATGCCCGCGTGCACAAAATTGAAGGCACGGGCCTGGGCATGGCCATCGTCAAGTATATTGTCGATGAAATGGGCGGTACCATTGAGGTTGAAAGCGAAATAGACAAGGGCAGCGAGTTCCACGTCTGCGTTGATTTTGAAATCGCCGTCCAGCGCGAGGAAGACATGCTGCTGCCGGACTGGGAGATGCTGGTGGTGGACGACGACGAGCAGCTTTGTCTGAGCGCCGTCGCCTCCCTGCGGGAAATTGGCGTGCGCGCCGACTGGGCGCAAAGCGGCGAACGCGCCGTGGAAATGGCGGCGCAGCGCCACCAGGCCGGGCGCGATTACCACGTTGTGCTTCTGGACTGGCAGATGCCCGGCCTCAACGGCATCGAAACGGCGCGGCGGTTGCGCGAGCGCGTGGGCGACGCCGTGCCCATCGTGCTCATTTCCGCCTACGACTGGAGCGACATCGAGGAGGAAGCGCGCGCTGCCGGCGTCAACGGCTTCATTCCCAAGCCGCTGTTTAAATCCACGCTCTTTCACGGCCTCAGCCGCTTTGCCGGAAGCGAAGCGGCGAGCGCGCAGGAAGGGGGAGAGGAAGCGGCGAATTTCGAGGGGCGGCGTCTGCTGCTGGCAGAGGATAACGATTTAAACTGGGAGATCGCCTGCGAATTGCTTTCCACGCTGGGCTTTACAATGGAGCGCGCGGAGAATGGCCGTTTGTGCGTGGAACGCTTCGAGGCGTCCGCCCCAGGCGATTTTGACGCGATCCTCATGGACATCCGCATGCCGGTGATGAACGGCTATGATGCCGCGCGGGCCATTCGCGCCAGCGGCCGTCCGGACAGCGATATTCCCATTATCGCCATGACGGCGGACGCCTTTTCCGAAGATATACAGCGCGCCGTGCAGAGCGGCATGACCGCGCATGTTGCCAAACCCATCGACCTGCGGGAACTTGTGCGCGTCCTGCAAAAATATCTGCGCTGAAGGCGGCGGCTGTGCGGCAGGAAATCGCGCCCGGACGGCGAATCTTTAAAATAAGGGAAATAAAAGGAAAGGCGGTGCTTTTATGAAACGGGACGTCGTCACGATCAGCCGCGAATTCGGCAGCGGCGGCCGCACCATCGGCCATCTGCTTGCGCAGAAACTCGGCTATGCCTTTTACGACCAGGAATTGATCGTCAAAGTCGCCAAGGAAAGCGGCCTTGCCGAAAAGATCGTCGAACAGTACGACGAGTATGCCACCCACAGAAACAGCCTGCTTTACGCGTTGGCCCTGAGCGCCAACGCCGGCGCGCATGGCGGCATGTCTTTCGTCAGCAAGGTGCAGATCGCGCAGGGAAAGATCATTACCGAACTTGCCGACGCGGGCAAGTGCGTTATCGTCGGCCGCGGCGCGGACTATGTCCTGCGCGGGCGCGAAGATTGCCTGCACGCCTTCATCTATGCGGACAAGGATTTCCGTGCCGAGCGCGTTTTGCGCCTGTACGGCGAAACGGACCAGAAAATTGAGCAGCGCCTGCGCGACAAAGACGAGCGGCGCAAGCTGTACTACCGCTCCTTTACGATGCGCGAATGGGGCGACCCGCACAACTACCACATCGCCCTGGACAGCGGCGTGTTGGGGCAGGAAAGGTGCGTGGACATACTCGCCTCCCTGATGGACACTTAAACTCCGCGCCCGCCTCGGGGGCGCAAGCCCCCGGCGGCTGCGAGAGGAGAGCGTATGCAAAGCCTGAAAATCTACTTTACTTCCGACATACACGGCTATTTTTACCCAACGGATTACGCCTCCACCGAGGAAAAGCCGCTGGGGCTTTTCAAGTTGGAAAATACTTTCGAGCGCGACGGCAATACGCTCGTGCTTGACGGCGGAGACGTTTTGCAAGGCTCGCCCTTTACCGCCTGGACAGCGCGTCGGAGGCTGCGTCCCCATCCCTGCGCGCAGGCGTTAAACCTGGGCGGCTATCAGTATGTTGCGCTGGGCAATCACGATTTCAACTTTGGCCTGGACGCGCTGGGCGATTACCTGCGCGATTTGAACGCCGTTTGCCTGTGCTGCAACATCCGCGACCGGGGCGGGAAGCTGCCCGTGCGTCCCTGGGCGGTGCATACGCTGGAAAACGGCCTGCGCGTGGGGCTGGTGGGCGCATGCACCCCCTTTGTGCGCCGCTGGGAAAAACCGGAAACCGTGGCGCTTCTGGAATTTGATGAGCCTTTGCCGGCCATACGGCGCTCCCTGGAGGAAATGCGGCCGCATGCGGATGTAAAGGTGCTTATTTACCACGGCGGCTTTGAGTGCGA